>CAZOTC010000243.1:0-4394 GCA_964582605.1 uncultured Geobacter sp.
CACGCCTTCTTCAAGGCTTGCCTGTTCCTTGGTTCCGGTGCTGTTATTCACTCCATGCACGGTGCGCTGCATCATATTCACTCACATGACGATGCCCAGGATATGCGGAACATGGGTGGTTTGAGCAAGTATATGCCAATGACCTATGGAACCTTCCTGCTGGCAACCATTGCCATAGCCGGTATTCCGGGATTCTCAGGCTTCTTCTCAAAGGACGAAATTCTCTGGCAGGCCTTTGCCAACCCGTTGCATGGCGGTCTGAACATGCTGCTGTGGGGTTTTGGCGCCTGTGCTGCTCTGTTGACCGCTTTCTATATGTTCCGTCTCGTTTTCATGACCTTTCACGGTACCTGCCGCATCAAAGCCGGTGCTGAGAAACATCTGCATGAATCTCCGATGGTAATTGTATTCCCGTTGATTGTGCTGGCAATTCTCTCTGTTGTCGGTGGTTACATCGGCTTGCCAAAACTTATCGGTGATGTTGTAGGCGGTATTCCCAACTATCTTGAACACTACCTGTCACCTGTTTTTGCAAATGCCAATGCATATATGCAGGCCCATACGCATCATGGACACCACAGCCACGCACTTGAATGGGGTCTGATGGGCTTCTCGGTGTTGATTGCACTGGTAGGTATTACCATCGCCTACACCCTGTATATTGCAAATCCGGATATACCTAAAAAATTCACCAGTGCATTTCCGGTTCTACATCGTGCTGTATACAACAAATGGTACATTGATGAACTGTATGACTTCATCATTGTGAATCCTTGCAAGGCATTGGGACGCTTTCTCTGGAAAGGCTTCGATGTGGTTGTTGTTGACGGTATTGTCAACGGTGTTGCCCATGTGGTCATGGCGTTTGGCGGTGTCATCCGCTATCTGCAGACCGGTCAGATTTACAACTATGCCTGGTCAATGGCCTTTGGCGTGGTTGTAATCATCGGCTACTACCTGTTCAAGTAATTAACATCTGTCATTTGTACAAAAGGAGCAGATTCGATGAGTAACATTCTGAGCGTGATGACCTTTCTGCCCATAGTGGGGGTACTTCTGCTGCTCTTCATACCGAAGGGTAGTAATGGAGTGCTGCGTAGTGTTGCCTTGATCACAACACTCGCCACTTTTCTGGTCACGTTGCCGATTCTGACCGGCTTCCAGACCACTGCTGAGTATCAATTTGTTGAAAATGTACCCTGGATTGCTGCAGGGCCCTTTGCCATGCGTTACAACATCGGCATTGATGGTATCAGCTTCTGGCTGGTAGTTCTGACTAACTTTATAATGCCGATTGCTGTTCTTTCCACCTGGACTGCAGTCGAGGATAATGTCAAAGAGTATATGATCTGCCTGCTCCTGCTGCAGACCGGAATGCTCGGCGCATTTATCTCTCTTGACCTCTTCCTGTTTTACATCTTCTGGGAGGTTATGCTGATCCCGATGTATTTCATCATCGGTATATGGGGTGGCAAAAACCGTGTCTACGCTGCGGTTAAGTTCTTCGTATACACGATGGTTGGATCGCTGTTGATGCTGATCGCCCTGATCTATCTCTACTTCTTGGGAACCAAGGCAGGCATTACTGACTTTAGTCTTATGCATTTCTTTGACCTGAAGGTTGATCCTGCAACCCAGACTTGGCTCTTCCTGGCATTTGCCCTGGCATTTGCCATCAAGGTCCCGATGTTCCCGCTGCATACCTGGTTGCCTGATGCGCACACCGAGGCACCAACTGCCGGTTCCGTAATCTTGGCAGCCATTCTTCTGAAGATGGGTACCTACGGATATATCCGTTTTGCAATGCCGCTCTTTCCACAAGCATCCAACCAGTTCGCTCCGCTCCTGGCTACGCTTGCCGTTATCGGTATCCTTTATGCTGCATTGGTTGCAATGGTTCAAGAGGATGTCAAGAAACTGGTCGCTTATTCTTCAGTAGCCCACCTTGGTTTTGTAATCCTCGGCCTGTTCGCCTTGAACGAAGAGGGGGTTACCGGTGCATTGCTGCAGAACCTTAACCACGGTATTTCAACCGGTGCGCTGTTCCTTATCGTCGGCTTTATTTATGAACGCCGGCATACTCGTCTGATTACAGACTTCGGTGGTCTTTCAAAGCAGATGCCGATCTTTGCAACCGTCTTCATGATTGTAACACTTTCATCAGTTGCTCTGCCAGGTACCAACGGTTTTGTCGGCGAGTTCTTGATCTTGGTTGGTGGTTTTGAAAGCAGTCTGCGTTGGTGGACAATCGTTGCCTCAAGTGGTGTTATCTTTGCAGCCGTCTATATGCTCTGGATGTTCCAGCGCGTGATGTTCGGTGAACTTGATAATCCGAAAAACCAGAAGCTTGAAGACCTGAATGCGCGTGAAATAGCAATAATGGTTCCCCTGTTGGTGATGATCTTTGTGATGGGCGTCTATCCGAATCCTTTTATCGAGAAGATGACCCCTTCTATTAAAAAGGTTATTGCACATACCCGCATTGAGCCGGTAAAGACGGCAAAGGCTGCTGTTCCTGCCGAACTGCCACCCCCTGTTGCTGCGCCTGCTGATCACGCTGCGCCTCAACAACCTGAAGCCGCTCCTGAAGTTCAACCTGCCGCTAACAAGCCGGCTGGCCACTAGACGTACGAGTTAACGCCCTGGAGGATTTTTAAATGGAAATCAATGTAGCCCAACTCTTTCAGACGATTAACCTGAATGTCATCATGCCTGAGATCATACTCTCAGTGCTTGGTATGGCACTACTGCTGGTTAACGTCTTCATTCCCTCCAAGTCCAAAGGTTATCTCGCTTGGCTGAGCCTGATCGGGATCGTTGGTGCCGGTGCAGCTGCAGTTGGAGGCTGGGGTGTCAGTATCGAAAGCTTCAGCGGTTCAGTTGTGCAGGATAACTTTGGTATCTTCTTCAAAGTTATTTTCCTTGTTGCTGCGGGACTTGCGGTGCTGATCAGCGACCAATACATGGAGCGCGAAGACTGTAATCACGGTGAACTTTATCCCATCATACTGTTCACTACGGTGGGTATGATGCTGATGGCCTCCGGTACTGATCTGATGACGATTTTCCTTGGTCTGGAATTGATGTCTATCTCACTGTATGTCCTTGCCGGATTTAACCGTAAAAATATCAAGTCCAACGAAGCCGGCATGAAATATTTTCTGCTGGGTGCCTTCTCAACCGGCTTCCTGCTGTACGGTATGGCTCTGGTGTATGGAGTAACCGGAACTACTCGTATCGCAAAGATTGCTGCTTTGGTAACGCAATCCGGTGGTGCCGGTAATGCCATGCTGCTGATCGGTATGTTCCTGATCATGACTGGCTTTCTTTTCAAGATTGCGGCTGCACCGTTCCATATGTGGACCCCTGATGTGTATGAAGGTGCACCGACTCCGATGACTGCCTTTATGTCAGCAGGCCCCAAGGCTGCGGGATTTGCTGCTCTGCTGCGTCTTATGCTTGTTGCCTTCCCGGTTATGAAGGCTGAGTGGACTGACTTGCTCTGGATTCTGGCTGTGTTGACCATGACGGTTGGTAACTTTACGGCTCTGCGTCAGGATAATATCAAACGTATGCTTGCCTATTCATCCATCGCTCATGCAGGCTATGCTCTGGTCGGTTTTGTCGCAGCAAATACGACAGGTACATCAGGTATTCTGTTTTACATGCTCTCCTACGCTTTTATGAATATTGGTGCCTTTGCAGTCATCATCCTTGTTGGTAAGCAGGGTGAACCCAACGGCACAGTGATGGATTTTGCCGGACTTGGACAGAAGAAGCCATTGCTTGCTGCTACAATGTCGCTGTTTCTCTTTTCTCTGGCTGGTATGCCACCTACCGCTGGTTTCATCGGTAAGTTCTACTTGTTTTCCGGAGCTGTGCAGGAAGGCTACATCTGGCTTGCCATTATTGGTGTACTGAATAGCGCCGCCTCGGTTTACTACTACCTGCGTGTGATGGTGTATATGTACTTTAAGCCAGGTGAGGAGCAGTTCGATTGGGTCACGGTTACAGCCCCTGTTTCTCTTGCTTTAGTAGTTGCTGCTGCCGGATCGCTTATCCCCGGTATAGTACCTTCGTACATTCTGCAGCTCGCACAACAGGCGGTTAAGCTGATTTAACAAACGCACGTAGTAATAACAACAAAAGGCGACTTACTCGTAAGAGTAGGTCGCCTTTTGTGTTGGCGGAGACACACAGGAATCGAACCTGCCAAAGGAGTTTCTCACCCCTTTCAACGGTTTTGAAGACCGTGCGAGCCACCAGCGCCCGATGTGTCTCCTTGTAGAACTATAGTGAATATACGAAAGGGCTAGAAATAATTTCTAGCCCTTTTAATTGGCGCGCTTGGAGAGATTCGAACTCCCGACACCCAGATTCGTAGTCTGGTACTC
>CAZOTC010000244.1:0-4346 GCA_964582605.1 uncultured Geobacter sp.
GCTTACCACTCTATCGGACGTTGAAACCAAACCCTTGATTGAGAACACTACCTAGACTGACGTTGATTATAAATTATGCATTAAGCATTTGATCAACTTTTAACACTGTTGGTATTTCTGTCAATAATTAAAATTTATTTTAAATAAAAATTAATTTTTGGCTGATTTATATGCATATATTCAGATTCTTAAAATTTTATTTTATAGCTCTGATTCAACGACGCCATGACGCTTCATCCAGCGCCAGAGCGTGGTGCGATCAACTCCCAGTTCTTGGGCTACAGCGTTGCGGTTACCATGAAATCTTTGAAAGAGCTCCTGCAGGTAGGCGGCGTCAATCTTTTCTTTCCTGCTGTTTCCGTGCTGAACAGCCGGCTGCTGGTTGGACTGAATGAGGGAAGACGGCAGATTTTCCAGGGTGATCTGGTCATTGCGGGACATTATGACTGACTGTTCTATCAGGTTTAGAAGTTCACGGACGTTGCCAGGGAATGAGTAATTCAGGAATAGCTTCATCACGTCTGGTGCTACTGAGCGGATTTTTTTGTTGTAGGTCAGGTTAAAGCGATCAATTGCCATATCAATCAGGAGCGGGATGTCGTCCCGTCGGTCCCGAAGAGGGGGGATGTTAAGTGTTATTATGTTGATCCTGAAGTAGAGGTCGCCACGGAAGGTACCTTTTTGCACCATTTCATCCAGATTGCGATTTGTCGCCGTAATAAAGCGGACATTCGCCTTGATCGGTTCCCGTGCGCCAAGCGGCTGGAATTCATGATTTTCCAACACCCTCAGAAGTTTGACCTGCATCGGCAGGGGCAGGTCACCAATTGCATCGAGGAAAAAGGTTCCCCCCTCACACATCTCAAGCCGGCCTGGTCGCTCTCTGTCGCACCGGTAAAGGCACCTTTGCGCACTCCAAAAATCTCTGGATTTGGAATTCAATACAGGCCGGTAAAAGTGTTATTGATTTGGCAGTTTGCCTTAGCGACTAGACAGCGCAAGGCTTGTCACGTATAAACGATACCGTTAGTTTCAGAGGAGGCTGCTATGATCAGGAGTATGACTGGATACGGTAAAGGTGAAGCAATAGACAGCACGGGCCGTTGCATTGTTGAGCTGAAAACAGTGAACAACCGTTATGGCGAGATTTCGGTTAAAATGCCGCGCAGTTTCCTGGCGTATGAACATGAAGTGCGTAAAGCTGCAGGAGCACGGATCAAGCGTGGCAAGGCTGATCTGTTTGTGCAGTGGGAACCTGTATTGACTGACCTGGTTGTACCTTCTCTCAACCATGCTGCAGCCAGGGGATACCATCAGGCGTTTACGGCTCTGGCCCACGATCTGCACATATCGGCCGATATACCGCTATCACTAATATTGTCTCAGAAGAGTGTCGTGCAGGAGTCTGCGAATGATGAACAGGAAGATCTGTGCCCGCTTCTCCTTAAGGCCGTAGGAAAGGCTCTTGATGCCCTCGATGCAATGCGGTTGCGTGAAGGAGAGACATTGCAGGCTGATTTAGAGATGCGTCGCTCTGATCTGGCTGCCTTGGTTGCCCAGGTGCGGGAGCGTGCTCCACAGGTGGTGCATGAGTATCAGCAGAAACTGCAGCAGCGTCTTGAAAGACTGCTTGGCGGTACAGAGCTGGAGCCGCAGCGTCTGGCCCAGGAGGTGGCACTGCTTGCCGATCGGTTTGATATTACGGAAGAACTTGTTCGTCTTGAGAGTCATTTTGCGCAGTTTGATGAAACGATCGGTCTGAAAGAACCGGTGGGAAGAAAGCTAGATTTTCTGATGCAGGAGTTCAACCGGGAGATAAACACAATCGGTTCCAAGGCCAATGACTCCACTATTACCACGCTGGTGGTACAGATGAAGGCAGAGCTTGAGAAAATGCGTGAGCAGGTGCAAAACATAGAATAGTACTTTTTTAACCGTGTTGAGGTGCTACTGATATGCAAAACGAAGGGCTTTTGATTGTTATTTCTGCCCCATCCGGGGCCGGCAAGACAACCTTGTGCAACGGTCTGGTCAACAGATTTCCTTCATTACGGGAATCGATCAGTTTTACAACACGCCAGCCAAGGCAGGGAGAAACGAATGGTGTGGACTATCATTTCGTTTCGGTTGAGCGGTTTCAACAGATGATTACCGATGAGGCTTTTGCAGAATGGGCCGAGGTGCATGGCAATTTTTACGGGACCGCCATTGTGACCTTGGAGCAGGCCCGTCATGACGGGATTGACATCCTGCTTGATATTGATTGCCAGGGGGCGCGTATTCTGAAAGATCGCGGCATCAACGGTCTGTTTGTCTTTGTGCTGCCTCCCAGTATGGCAGAGTTGCGGCGTCGTCTGGAATCCCGCTCCTCTGATCCCCGGGACGTAATTGAGCGCAGGATTGCAGGGGCCGCCGAGGAGATTCGTGAAGCACGCTGGTATGATTACATTGTGGTAAATGATCGTCTTGAAGAAGCTCAGGAGGGGTTGGCAGCCATTGTATCTGCCGCCCGTCATGCAACGGTACGCATGTTGCCTCAGGTGTCGAAAATGTTTGATATTTAAATCAGTATAAGTATAATCATCGTTCCAGTATGCGTTAAGAAATAAAGGAGATAGACGATGGCACGGGTTACTGTTGAAGATTGCCTTGAAAAAGTAGATAACCGTTTTATGCTGGTTATGATGGCTTCCAAGCGGGTGAAGCAGTTGTACAAGGGGGCCAAGCCGCTGATTGACCCCAAGAATAACCGTCATGTGGTGACCTCATTACGTGAAATTGCTGCCGGCAAACTTTCTGCTGAAATGAGCAGCAAGCGCTCTGCATGAATCGGATCAGTCATGGAGGCCTGCCGAACGGTAGCGCCTCCATTTTTGTGTCTACCCTCCCTGTATTTTGTGACTCAGGTTATCTGATAGAACTTACTCCCGCATGATACGCCTTAATGATATTCTGGATACGGTCGTTAATTACAACCCGACTGCTGATCTGAACATGATCAGAAAGGCCTATGTCTATTGTGCCAAGGTGCATCAGGGACAGACCCGCCTTTCCGGCGAGCCGTACATAATCCATCCCCTTGAAGTTGCCGGCCTGCTTGCCTCTCTCAAGCTTGATGTTCCCAGTATTGTGACCGGATTTCTCCATGACACTATTGAAGATACCTTGACCACTTCGGAAGAATTATCCGAGATGTTCGGTCCGGAGGTTGCCGCTCTGGTTGACGGTGTGACCAAGATAAGCAAGATCCATTTCAAGACCAAGGAAGAGAACCAGGCCGAGAACTTCCGCAAGATGCTGATTGCGATGGCAAACGATATCAGGGTTATTCTGGTGAAGCTGGCAGACCGCCTGCACAACATGCGTACACTCCAGTTTCAGCCGGATGTCAAGCAGCGCGCCATATCGCGGGAAACCATGGATATCTACGCTCCAATTGCCCATCGGCTGGGGATCTCGTCGATTAAGACTGAACTGGAAGATCTGTCATTCCGGTACCTTCAGCCTGACATCTATTTTGATCTCACCACAAAGATTCAGCGTAAAAAGCAGGAGCGTGAATCCTTTATCCATGAAATCCAGGATATTATCAGACAAAAGCTGGTTGAACATCAGATAACCGGTGAAGTGTCCGGCAGGAGCAAGCATCTTTTTTCGATTTACCGCAAGATGGAAAAGCGGAACGTTGATTTTGAAGAAATTTATGACCTGACTGCCCTTCGTATTCTGGTGGATGATATCAAGACCTGTTATGAGGTGCTGGGCATTATCCATTCTGCCTGGCGACCGATCCCCGGGCGATTCAAAGACTATATCGCCATGCCCAAGGCCAATATGTACCAGTCGCTGCACACCACGGTGATCGGCCCCCATGGTGACCGGATGGAGGTGCAGATCCGTACTTTCGAGATGCATCGGGTTGCTGATGCCGGTATTGCCGCCCATTGGAAGTACAAGGAAGGCAAGGGCTACGACGAAAAGGAGGTTAAGCGTTTTGCCTGGTTGCGCCAACTGCTGGAATGGCAGCAGGAGTTACAGGACTCCCGCGAATTCATGGACTCGGTTAAGGTGGAGCTGTTTCCTGAAGAAGTCTATGTCTTTACCCCCAAAGGAGATGTGAAGGGCTTTCCTAAAGGATCTACCCCGATTGACTTTGCTTACTCGGTCCATACCGATGTCGGGCACCGTTGTGTAGGAGCCAAGGTAAACGGTAAACTGGTGCCTTTGAAACATGAGTTGCAGAACGGTGATATTGTCGAAGTTATCACGTCGCCCCATCATACGCCCAGTAAGGACTGGCTCAAGATTGTCCGTTCATTCCGTGCAAAAAACAAGATCAGGGCCTG
>CAZOTC010000245.1:0-4346 GCA_964582605.1 uncultured Geobacter sp.
CGAGACGCCCATCGATAAACTGGCCGAGGATGTCAAAGAAGGGGCACGGTTGATCAAGGAACTGGACCAGAAACTGAAACAGGTGGAGGCCGAGGTACTGGACGCCTTCAAGGAACTGGAGGGGGAATGAAGCTCTACCTCGCCTCACCATTGGGGTTCAGCCCTGAGCATGACGGCTACCGCAGGCGGATTACCGAACAGCTTGAGGCCCAGGGGCATACCGTCTTCGATCCCTGGGAACAGCAGGAAGTTGATCAGCGTATCCGGGATGCCCTGTCTCACCAGGATCAGGAACTGAAACAGCAGGCCCTTGCTGATGCTGCTGGATATGCAGGCCAGATCAATGCCCGGGGAGTCCGGTCATGCGACGGGCTGCTAGCCGTGCTTGACGGTACAGAACTGGACTCCGGCACTGTGGCGGAGTTGGGGTATGCCGCAGGCCTTGGCAAGCCTTGCTATGGTCTGCGGACCGATATCAGGGATATGGGTGAACTGCCCGGCCTGCCGGTCAACCTGCAGGTGTTGCATTTCATCCAGGCAAGCGGCGGACGTCTGTTCAGGGGGATCGCAGAAATAAAAATCCCGGTGATAGGGTAGGGGAGGGCAGGTGAACGGATATGATACCCTGTCTCCCTGTGTTGAGGCGTTTGCCGATGAGGCCAGATCAGGGAGGAAACATGGAACTTGGTGTGTATGATTTTCTTAGCTGCGACAGTGCTGGCAATCCTGTACTGGCAGAGCTGCAAGGAGAGCAAAACAAAAACAGATCCAGGAAACGGTCTTTACCCGCCCAAAAAGCCACAGGTAAAGGATAACAGGATATGAACTGGTTTTTGTTTGGAGCAGCCGCCGGTGCTGCCGGGGCAGATCCTGGCGCTGGTGACCGTATGATGAGTGGGCTGATCTACGGGGTTTGTTTTTTCCTGCCGTTAATGCCTCTGGTCTTTACTGCAGCCGAAAAAAGAGGCTATCAGGCCGTGACCGCTCAGGCCTGGGCCAAGCTGAGCATGGCCGGTGCGGCGCTTTTCGGTTATGCGGGGCTGCTCTATGTAGGAATGGCTGTGCCTTTTGTGGAGACGGCGTACCCGGCGCTGTCTGTTGCCTTGGCATCACTTGTCTGGGGCCTTTTAACTCTCCGTAGAGCAAAGAGGGTGTATCGGCCCAAGTACGACCTTGAAGAGCTGGTCTCGCATATTACTCCCGAGAACAGGCACGATTTTGCAGGCACTGATTTCGGCGAATCGGTCGGCAGGGAGAAACAGTGAAATCAGATCTTGCAAAACAGCTTGTCGACACACTTCCATCAGGGCTTTCGACCCTGTTTAATCCCTGGAAAGACTGTTGCCAGTATGACGCATCAAACAACGGACCAGCCCAAAGACTGGAAAGACTTGGGCAGCATCTGAGCTGTCGGCCAAAGTATATTCTTGTTGGGGAGGCCCCCGGATATCAGGGCTGCAGATACAGTGGCATCGCTTTCACGAGCGAGCGGCTGCTGCTTGAAGGGGCTATTCCTGGAATAGACCGTCTGGCAGATCGCCTTTCAACCCGGCCCAGACCATTTTCTGAGCCGTCGGCAACCATCGTCTGGAGAACACTTGCAGAACTTGGCATCAGTGACCGGACCATTCTCTGGAATGCGCTGCAACTCCACCCGTTCAAGCCTGATTTCCCCTGGTCCAACAGGACACCAACTGATGCAGAACTGTCATTGGGAGAACCTGCCCTGAGACTGCTGCTTGAAACATTTCCCGAAGCAAAACGTGTTGCCGTCGGGCAAAAGGCTGGACTGTTGTTGGCCCGGATGTATATTCAGCCGACAGCAGTTGTGCGCCATCCAGCAAACGGTGGCGCCATAAAATTCAAAACCGGCCTGACAGATCTGTTGAAACAGGAGCGAAACCCCAAATGAGTACGGCACTGATCCTGATTGACATTCAGAACGATTATTTCCCCGGTGGCCGGATGGAACTGGTTGGCAGCACCGAAGCCGCCGCTGCAGCGGCACGCCTGCTTGCAACCTTCAGGCAGGCTGGCTGGCCTGTGTTCCACATTCAGCACGAATCAGTGCGTCCCGGTTCGATCTTCTTCCTGCCCAATTCGCCGGGTGTCGAGATCAATCATGCTGTTGAGCCACGTGCTGATGAGCCGGTAATCGTCAAGCACTATCCCAACAGCTTCAGGGAAACCAATCTGCTTGATCGCCTGAAATCTGCAAACATCAACCAACTTCTGCTCTGCGGCATGATGACCAGCATGTGTGTTGATGCCACGGTCAGGGCAGCATTTGATCTGGGCTTTGAGTGCACCGTTGCCGGTGATGCCTGTGCTACCCGGGATCTGGTCTTTAATGGTGAAACCATCCCGGCCAGCCATGTGCATGGTGCCTTTCTGGCAGCTCTTGGCGCTGTCTATGCCACCGTCAGAACCACAGATGCCATCATCCAGGGCATACAGTGACCGACACCCCCTCAGAACATCTCTCCGGCTCCGTAGACCGGGTCACCTTCCACAGCGAGGAATCAGGGTTCTGCGTCCTGAGGGTCAAGGTTAAAGGCAGACGTGAACTGGTCACCGTCATCGGCTCTGCCGCCTCCATCACCCCGGGTGAATATATTGACTGCATGGGGATCTGGCAGAACGACAAGACCCACGGCCTGCAGTTCAAGGCCCATCACCTTAAAGTTGTCCCGCCCACCACGCTGGAAGGGATCGAAAAATACCTCGGCTCCGGCATGGTCAAAGGGATCGGCCCCCACTTTGCCAAAGTCCTGGTCAAGGCGTTCAGGGAACAGGTCTTTGACATCATCGAGACCGAACCGGAACGACTCAAAACCTTGCCCGGCATCGGCCCCAAGCGGATAGCCAAGATCACCAGCGCCTGGAGTGAACAGAAGGCCATCAGAGAGATCATGGTCTTTCTCCAGTCCCATGGTGTTGGCACCGGACGGGCTGTACGGATCTACAAGACCTATGGCGATGACTCCATTGTAAAAGTCAGTGAAAACCCTTACCGTTTGGCACTGGATATCCACGGCATCGGCTTCAAGACCGCCGACACCATAGCCCAGAAGATCGGCATCGCCCCTGACTCCCTGATCCGCGCCCAGGCCGGGGTACGTCATGTCCTGCAGGAGTTCTCCGGTGAAGGGCACTGCGCTGCCTATCGGGACACGTTACTGCAGGAATCAGTCAAGCTGCTCCAGATTGACGAACCGATACTGGAACAGGCAATCGTTGCCGAGATCGAAGCGGAAAACCTGATACAGGAAACCATAGACGGCAAACCGGTCCTGTTCCTCACCCCCCTGCAGCGAGCGGAACAGGGAATTGCCTCCAGCATCAAACGGCTCCTTGACGGCTATCCTCCCTGGTCAGGCATCCAGGCAGACAAGGCCATTCCCTGGGTTGCCCAGAAAACCGGCCTCGAACTCTCCCCCTCTCAACAACAGGCAGTCAAACTGGCCCTCACCAGCAAGGTACTGGTCATCACCGGCGGGCCAGGGGTGGGTAAAACCACCCTGGTCAACAGCATCCTCCTGATCCTGCGGGCCAAGGCGCTCAACGTCACCCTCTGCGCCCCCACCGGCAGGGCAGCCAAACGACTGTCCGAATCCACCGGCCTTGAGGCCAAGACCATCCATCGTCTGCTTGAGTTCGATCCCAAAACCTTCAGCTTCAAGCGCACCAAAGACAACCCCCTTGAAACCGAACTGCTGGTAATCGACGAATCATCCATGGTGGACGTCACCCTGATGAACCGTCTGCTTGCTGCCGTGCCTGACCGGTCAGGGCTTTTGATCGTCGGTGACGTGGATCAGCTCCCCTCTGTCGGCCCTGGTTCCGTACTGGCAGACATCATCGACTCCGGGGTTGTACCAACCGTCAGGCTGACCGAGATCTTCCGTCAGGCCGCAACCTCCCGGATCATCACCAATGCCCACCGGATCAACAAAGGAGAAAAGCCGCTCAATGCCGAAGGCACCGAACTGTCAGACTTCTACTTCATTCCCGGTGATACGCCGGAAGATATCCACGCCAAACTGATGCAGGTGGTGACTGAGCGGATACCCAAACGGTTCAACCTTGACCCGATCAAAGAGATCCAGGTCCTGACCCCCATGAACCGGGGCGGACTGGGCAGCCATTCTCTTAACAGCGAACTGCAGGCAAAACTGAACGGTCAGGCAGAACCCAGGATCACCAGATTCGGTGTCACCCTCTCACCCGGCGACAAGGTCATCCAGACCGTCAACAACTATGACAAGGAAGTCTTCAACGGTGACATTGGCAGGATACGGGAGATAGACACTGAAGAGGGGGAGCTGCTGATCGAGTATGACGGC
>CAZOTC010000246.1:0-4333 GCA_964582605.1 uncultured Geobacter sp.
GGTCTGCCGGAATCTCGCGGCAATATTCCATAAATCCGGTTGGTTTTCCCATGGTCGTGTCCTATCAGAAACAAAGAATCAAAATTGTTGAGTAACACCTGTTACTGGCCGTCACTTAATGCGCTGCACCCTCATGCCAGTTTTCTTCAAACGCAGCGGCCAGTGCATCATCGCCGCTCAAACCGGCCGCCTTGGCCCGTTCCAGGGCCTGCAGCACCCGTTTGTAGTCCATCGGCATGACCTTGACAAACCGGTCGGCGTACATCTTCCAGTTGATCAACATAATAGTTGCCCGGGCGCTTTTGGTGGCAGCCTCATGCTGCTCGATCAGCGCCTTGAGTGTTGCCTTGTCCTGTTCGTCAAGCTGCTCCAGAGCAACCATCTCCGTGTTACAGTGGCCGGCGAAATCGCCATGTTCATCAAAGACATAGGCTACGCCGCCGCTCATGCCGGCAGCAAAGTTACGGCCGGTACTGCCAAGCACCACCACGGTGCCGCCGGTCATGTATTCACAACCATGGTCCCCCACCCCTTCAACCACCGCATTGACACCTGAGTTACGGACGCAAAACCGCTCCCCTGCAATGCCGCAGATGTAGGCGTTGCCGCTGGTTGCGCCATAGAGGGCAACGTTGCCGGCAATGATGTTTTCTTCTGCCTTGAAAGGGGAACCGGCAGGAGGATAGACCGCAATCGTACCGCCTGAGAGCCCCTTGCCCAGATAGTCGTTGGCATCACCGGAAAGCTCAAGGGTCATCCCTTTGGGAATGAAGGCGCCGAAGCTCTGACCGGCAGAACCGTTGAAGCGCAGCCGAATGGTTCCTTCAGGCAGCCCTTCCGCACCATGCTGACGGGTGACCTCGTTACCGATGATCGTACCCACAACCCGGTCGATATTGGTGATCGGCAGCTCGGCGGTGACCTGCTCACCACGCTCAATGGCCGGCTGACAGATGTTCAGCAGCTTTGACATGTCGATTGACTTGTCCAGCCCGTGATCCTGGGCCTCGGTGCAGTAGCTGACCGCGCCAAGCCCCATATCGGGACTGTAGAGGATGTTGCTGAAGTCAAGCCCCTGTGCCTTCCAGTGGGCAATCGCCTTCTTCGGCTCAAGCACGTTGGCACGCCCCACCATCTCGTTGAAGGTACGGAACCCGAGCTGGGCCATCAGCTCCCGCACTTCCTGGGCCACAAAGCGCATGAAGTTGACCACATACTCCGGCTTACCGCTGAATCGCTTACGCAGCTCCGGGTCCTGGGTGGCAACTCCGGCCGGGCAGGTATTGCTGTGGCAGACCCGCATCATGACGCATCCGAGGGTTACCAGCGGCGCCGTGGCAAAGCCGAACTCCTCGGCCCCCAGCAGCGCACCGATCACCACGTCACGGCCGGTCTTGAGCTGGCCGTCCACCTCAACGATGATCCGGCTGCGCAGGTTGTTCAGCATCAGGGTCTGATGGGTCTCGGCCAGCCCCAGTTCCCACGGCAGACCGGCATGCTTGATGCTGGAGAGCGGTGATGCGCCGGTACCGCCATCGTATCCGCTGATCAGCACTACATCGGCATGGGCCTTGGCAACACCGGCGGCAATGGTGCCGACACCGACTTCCGAAACCAGCTTGACGCTGATCCGGGCACGGCGGTTGGCATTCTTCAGGTCATGGATCAGTTCGGCCAGATCCTCGATCGAGTAGATATCATGGTGCGGCGGCGGCGAAACCAGACCGACACCGGGGGTGGTATGACGGGTCTTGGCAACCCAGGGGTAGACCTTGTGACCGGGCAGTTCCCCCCCCTCACCCGGCTTGGCCCCCTGGGCCATCTTGATCTGAAGCTCACCGGCATTGGTCAGATAGTTACTGGTCACTCCGAACCGTCCGGAGGCCACCTGTTTGATATTGCTGTTTTTTGAATCGCCAAGCTCATTGGTCCAGGTAAACCGCTCCGGGTCCTCGCCCCCTTCACCGGTGTTGGAACGGCCGCCGATCCGGTTCATGGCAATGGCCAGCGCCTCATGGGCCTCCTGGCTGATGGAGCCGTAGGACATGGCACCGGTCTTGAAGCGTTTCATGATCGCCTCAACCGGCTCCACCTCATCCAGCGGCACTGCTACCCGATCCTTGAAATCCAGCAGACCACGCAGGGTATACAGGTGCTCACTCTGTTCGTCGATCAGCTTCGAGAACACCTTAAACTCCTGGTAATCATTGGTGCGGGTCGCCTTCTGCAACGCCGTGATGGTCAGCGGGTTAAAGAGATGTTCCTCCCCATCCTTGCGCCACTGGTATTGCCCGCCGGGATCAAGGGTTGTCTCTGGCGCCACCCGCTTGGGGTAGGCCCTGGCATGACGATCAAGCAACTCCCTGGCGATGCCGTTCAGATCAGTGCCGCCGATCCGGGACGGGGTCCAGGTAAAGTACTTGTCGATCACCGATTGGTGCAGACCGACCGCCTCGAAAATCTGGGCGCCGCGGTAGCTTGGTACCGTTGAGATCCCCATCTTGGCCATGGTCTTGACCACCCCTTTGACGACCGCCTTGATGTAGTTCTTGACCGCTTTTGGATGGTCAATACCGGGCAGCATCCCCTGCCGGATCAGATCATCGATGGACTCAAAGGCCATGTAAGGATTAATGGCAGTACAGCCGTAGCCCAATAGCGCGGCAAAGTGGTGCACTTCACGGGGTTCGCCGGACTCCAGCACCAGCGAGGCATGGGTGCGGGTGGCGGTGCGGATCAGGTGGTGGTGCAGCCCCGCCACCGCCAGCAGGGCCGGGATAGCGGCATATTCCTCGTTCACGCCGCGGTCTGAAAGGAACAGGATCGTGGTGCCGGCCTCAATAAACCGGACCGCAGCACTGCACATGCTTTCCAGTGCCCGCTCCATCCCCTCGACGCCGTCTTCAGCCTTGAACAAAAGCGACAGAGTGGTAGTCTTGAAGCCGGGACGGTCAAGACTGCGCAGCTTTTCAAACTCTTCGTTGGTGAGAATCGGGTGCTCCAGCTGGATCACCCGGGCACTGCTGCCGGTTGCCTTGAGCAGGTTGGACTCGGAACCGATTCTGGTCATGGTGGAGGTGACAATCTCCTCACGGATCGGGTCGATCGGCGGATTGGTCACCTGAGCAAAGAGCTGCTTGAAATAGTTGTACAGCAACTGGGGCTGATCGGAGAGTACTGCCAGCGGGGTGTCTGTGCCCATTGAGCCCAGCGGCTGGACACCATCGGTCGCCATCGGCCCCAGAATAACCCGCTGATCCTCAAAGGTATAGCCAAAGGCCTGCTGGCGCTGCAACAGTGTCTCCGGATCAGACAGTCGTTGTGTGGGTGCTTCAGGCAGGTCCTTCAGCAGCAGGTGGTTGGTCTTGACCCAGTCGGCGTAGGGCTTGGCCGAGGCAAGTTCATGTTTGATCTCCTCGTCAGGGATGATACGCCCCTGCTCGGTATCGATCAGGAACATCTTGCCCGGCTGAAGACGCCCCTTCCGCAGCACCTTCTCAGGCTCAACCGGCAGCACGCCGGCCTCAGAGGCCATGATCACCCGGTCATCACTGGTAATGTAGTAGCGGCAGGGACGCAGACCATTCCGGTCAAGCACCGCACCAATCACCCGGCCGTCGGTGAAAGAGATGGCGGCCGGTCCGTCCCACGGCTCCATCAGACAGGCGTGGTACTCGTAAAAGGCCCGCTTTTCCTTACTCATGCTTTCGTGGTTTTCCCACGGTTCCGGCACCATCATCATCACCGCATGGGGCAAGGAGCGTCCGGCCATCACCAGCAGTTCCAGACAGTTGTCAAACATGGCCGAGTCGGAGCCGTTGGTGTTGATCACCGGCAGCGCTTTTTTGATATCATCGCCGAACAGTTCACTGTTGAACATCGACTGCCGGGCGTACATCCAGTTGACATTGCCCCGCAGGGTGTTGATTTCGCCGTTGTGGGCCATGAAATGGTAGGGATGGGCCCGTTCCCAGCTGGGGAAGGTATTGGTGGAGAAACGTGAATGGACCAGCGCCAGAGCGGTCAGCATATCCGGGTCACGCAGGTCAGGATAATACTGATCTACCTGCACCGGCATCAGCATCCCTTTATAGATGATGGTTCGGGTGGAGATACTGGGTACATACCAGTAGGGATCAACATCAATATCGCGGATTTCGTGGATGGCCCGCTGATTGATCAGATACAGCTTACGGTTGAAGGCATCCTCATCAAGCCCGGTGTCGCTCGGCTGCAGAAACAGCTGGCGCACCATCGGCTCTCCCGCCCTGGCGGTATCCCCCAGGGTACTGTTATCGGTCGGCACATCGCGCCAGCCGATGATCTGCACCCC
>CAZOTC010000247.1:0-4330 GCA_964582605.1 uncultured Geobacter sp.
ACCCGATGGTAAGCTGATTGTTATTGGACCTAATATTAAATATACTCGTGGTGCGTACTGGGACTTTTGGGATCATCATCTCCCCTTTACAGAGTTATCAATTGCAGAACTAATACGAGTTAAAGGTTTTGGTGTTGAGAAGATTGTTCCTCAATTTATCCCTTACTCAATGTCAAACGAAAGGCAAATTCCTCGCTTTTGGGTTGCATTATATTTGAAATTCTCTTTAATTTGGCCGCTTTGGGGAAAACAATTTTTCGTAATTGGCGTAAAACCGGAAGCTGCGGATAGAGAATTATGAAACTTCTAATTACCGGAATTTGCGGTTTTGTTGGAAGCAGTTTGGCTGTTTCGTTGCTTGAAGCAATGCCGGGTCTTGAACTTTCAGGTATTGATAATTTTATGCGACCTGGAAGTGAAGAAAATCGTCGGCGTCTTACGAAAATGGGAGTCAAACTGATCCATGCTGATATTCGTTGCGCTTCGGATTTTGAATCCCTTGCCGCTGTTGACTGGGTCATAGATGCCGCTGCCAATCCCAGTGTATTGGCGGGAGTTGACGGTCAGACAAGCAGCAGGCAATTGATTGAGCATAATTTTTTTGGGACCATCAATATTCTGGAATATTGCAAAAGGCACGGGACCGGTCTTATTCTGATAAGTACCAGCCGGGTCTACAGCATTGCTGAGTTGGCTAAGATAAAGGTTGCCGTTTGTGGGGATGCATTTTGTTTGAGGCAGGAACAGTGCCTGACAACTGGTTTGTCTGCGGCAGGAGTGAATGAAGCGTTCAGCACAGATCCTCCGATTTCGCTCTATGGCTGTTCAAAATTGGCTTCAGAAATGATGGCTCTGGAATATGGTGAAACGTTTGGTTTTCCGGTCTGGATTAATCGTTGTGGCCTTTTGAGTGGAGCTGGGCAGTTTGGAAGGGCTGATCAGGGTATTGTTGCCTTCTGGATCAATAGCTATCTCCACCGTCTGTCTCTACGTTATATCGGTTTTGGTGGTAAAGGGTATCAAGTCAGGGATTGTCTCCATCCACGAGATCTGGCCCGTTTTCTAGAAATTCAGCTAACGACTCAGCCACAAACAGGAGTGCGGGTGTTTAACATTGGCGGTGGTTGTAGTAATATGTTTTCTCTGGCTGAATTGAGTAACTGGTGTGCCGACCGTTTTGGCTATCACCAGATACTCGAAAACCCGCAGGAACGTCACTTTGATCTTCCGTGGCTTGTTATGGATAGTTCAACCGCTCAAAATTGTTTGGGGTGGCAACCTGTAATTTCACTTTCTGAAATATGGGATGAAGTGGCATCTCATGCAGAGCAAAATCTTAACTGGCTTGAAATTTCCGGAGCGGTATGAAGTCGGCTAATGTACAGGGATGTGAGCTTACCTTGTTATCCATCATTATCCCCGCAAGAGATGAAGAAGGCTGTATATGTACTACGATTGAGATGCTGTATGAGGAGTTAGAGCTACAACATATACCGCATGAAATTATTGCGGTTGATGATGGAAGTTCTGATACTACCTGGAGCCTGCTTCAGGGGATGGTGCCGCACATTCCAACTTTAAAACCTTTTCAGAATAATGGGCTGAATGGTTTTGGTCGGGCGATTATTTGCGGTCTTGACCGGATGTCGGGTGACGCCTGTGTGATTATGATGGCAGACAACTCTGACGATAAGCATGATGTTGTGCGCTACTGGGAGGAATTGAATAAGGGGTATGACTGCGTATTTGGAAGCCGCTTTGTACATGGCGGAAGAACAATCGGTTATCCAGCTGTGAAACTGATTGTTAATCGTCTTGCCAATACCTTTCTTAAACTGCTGTTTAACATCCGCCTTAATGATACCACCAATGCATTCAAGGCCTATCGTCGAGAAGTGATTGAGGGCTGTCGTCCTCTGATTTCACCACATTTTAATCTGACCGTAGAAATTCCGCTTAAAGCAATAGTGCGCGGCTACAGTTGGACGGTGATTCCTATAACCTGGCGTAACAGGCGTACCGGGATTGCAAAGCTAAAAATTAAGGAGATGGGGAGCCGTTATCTTTTTATCTGCCTGTATGTCTGGCTTGAAAAGTATTTTTCATGTGGTGATTACCGTAGAAAATGAAATGTGAGTAGTGAGGTTGAATGACTACGATAACCCTGATGAAGCACTTTGATAACTGGATTGGTGGTTTTCTGACATTCCTGTCTTCTTCATACTTAAGGCCTTTTTATTATTATTCTCCTTCCTCTATCCTCATCATCCGCCCCGGCGGTATCGGCGATGCTGTTTTACTCCTGCCAATGCTACAACAGTTGTCAGCCCTGTATCCTGATGCAAAGCTTGAGGTCTTGGCTGAACGCAGAAATGCAGAGGTGTTCAGTTGGTCACCGTTTGTTGCAAAGGTTTGGCGCTATGACCATCCACTGGAGTTCCTAAAGTTGTTCCGGCAGCACTATGACCTGATCATTGATACGGAACAGTGGTATCGGCTCTCGGTGGTGGTTGCCCGCTTGTTGCGCCCATCACGTCTGATCGGGTTTGCAACCAATGAGCGTTCAAGGTTGTTGAGTGATCCTTGCCCCTACAAACAAGATGAGTATGAAGCTGCAATGTTTTTAAGGTTACTTGTCCCGTTGGAAACGTATGCGTCAGGTCTTCCGTTAGAACAATCCGGTGTGCTTGTGCTGCCCCCCCCGAAGAACGTAGTGAGCACGCCTTACGTTGTTATCTTTCCCGGTGCAAGTGTTGATGCCAAGCAGTGGCCGGCAGAGCGTTTTACTGAGGTGGCGCTATATTGTGAAGAGCTGGGGTTTGGTGTTGTGGTTGTGGGCGGGAACGCTGATAAGGGAACGGCGCAGGTTATAACGAGAGCTTTAAGCCACTGCAATAATCTGGTTGGCAAGACCAGTCTTACGGAGTCTGCCTCCATTGTTGCCGGTACAGCGCTGATGATCAGTGGAGATACCGGCTTACTCCATGTTGCGCAACTTTTGGATGTCCCTACGGTGGCGCTCTTTGGGCCTTCAAATCCCCGCAAGTGGTCGCGAGAGGGAGATAGGCATATTGTTGTAAGTGCTAGTGCTGACTGCTCACCATGTTCCCGCTTCGGCACGATTCCAAAATGCTGTCATGATTTTCGGTGCATGCAGAGTATAACAACTGACATGGTTGTTAAGGCTGTAGTTGCAATTTTGGAGAAAAAGAAAGGGGCAGCCTCTTAAGCTGCCCCTGTTTAGTACACCTTGATGTATTCTGCTATGATGCCGCCTTCACCATCAGTTCACTGACCAGCTTGGTAAACTTGAGCGGATCTTTGATCGGTGTGCCCTCGGTCAGCAAGGCCTGATCATAGAGCAGGTCAGCGTAATCCAGCAGGCGGCTGTTGTCCGGATTCTGCTTGTGCATCTCACCCATGACCTTCAGGATCGGGTGATCCGGGTTCAGTTCCAACACCCGCTTTGATTCAGGCACGGCCTGGTTCATGGCCTTCATGATCCGCTCCATATTGGCGTTCATGCCAAAATCATCGGCCACCAGACAGCAGGCGCTGTCAGTCAGGCGGTTAGAGAAGCGAACCTCTTTGATTTTACTCTCCAGGCGACCCTTGATCAGCTCCAGCAGGGTGCCAAACTCCTTCCTGGCCTCTTCCTGTTTCTTCTCTTTCTCTTTCTTCTCTTCTTCGCTGTCCAGATCAACATCGCCGCGGTCAACTGCCTTCAGTTTCTTCTCCTTGTACTCAAACAGCGACTGCACTACCCACTCGTCAACCGGGTCGGTCATGAACAGAACCTCAAACCCTTTGGCATTGAACGCCTCCAGCAGAGGAGACTGCTCAAGGGATGCCTTGTCTTCACCGGTGATGTAGTAGATCTCCTTCTGGGCTTCCGGCATCCGCTCTACATACTCT
This sequence comes from uncultured Geobacter sp., assembly GCA_964582605.1. Lineage (GTDB taxonomy): Bacteria > Desulfobacterota > Desulfuromonadia > Geobacterales > Pseudopelobacteraceae > Trichlorobacter. The sequence goes on from CAZOTC010000247.1 coordinate 3,916, forward strand.
TTCAGTGATACATACTCCCCTTCAGCGGTGCGGGTGCTCTGGAACAGGATCAGCTCCTGCAGTTTCTCCTTATTGGCATAGTCAAAGTGCAGCCCCTCCTTCAAAACCGGGCCGAACTCTTTCCAGAAGGTCAGGTACTGGTCATATTCCTTCTCCTTCAGGTCAGCCAGAGTGGAGAGGATTTTATTGACCAGGCTCTTCTGGATCCGCTTGATCTGGACATCCTCCTGCAGGATCTCACGGGAGACGTTCAGCGGCAGATCTGAGGAATCAACCACGCCGCGTACAAAGCGCAGGTAGTCCGGCAGCAGGGCATCGCACTTCTCGGTGATGAAGACCCGCTTGACGTAGAGCTGGATACCCCGCTTGCGCTCGGCCATGAACAGGTCAAACGGCTTCTTGGCCGGCAGGTAGA
>CAZOTC010000248.1:0-4320 GCA_964582605.1 uncultured Geobacter sp.
CGCACCAGCTTCATCATTTCTGACACAGCAGCCATCTTGATGAGCTGAGGGCCGACCACATAGGCAAAACCAGCCAGCTCGCGGTATTCAGATGGATAGGTAAAGAAGCAGGTCAAAAAGTGGTAGCTGCTTACATATTTGGCCAGCAGGTTGACATACGCGATCCGTTGTTCCTGTTCGCTGATTGCCTGCATGAATTTAGTGCGTAGGCCGGAAACTGTGTATTGTATCTGAGCGTCATTGCCTGTCTTCAATACGGAGAGAAATTCCTGTATGTCACTCTCCAGAAATACGCCGTACCCCAGAATTTCATTACGAAGCCGTACACAGAGCTCCTGGTCAGGTTCCGGTGGCTCAACGGTTATACCGGTGCGATATTTGGCAAATGCCTTCATGATGCTTTTAGCGTTGTTGGTAAAATCAACCACAACCACATCATTCTTTCCTTCACAGCAACGATTAAGCCTTGAAACCGTCTGAACAGCATTCCGGTCAACAACTGCCTTGTCCAGAAACATACCTGCCAGCAGCGGCTGGTCAAAGCCGGTTTGAAACTTGTTTGCCACAACCATTAAACGATAATCATCACGCTCAAAACGGTCCTCGATAAGTTCGCCGTTATCAAGCTCGTTGATATTGTGTTCACTGATGGGATCATTTGTCTGGGGATGGGTGAAATCGGAAAAGGCATACAGCACCTTGTATGTTGCGCCGCGCTCCTTCAATTTTTCTTTAATGATCTCAAAATAACGCAGCCCGGCAACTCGTGAGGTGGCAACGATCATCGCTTTGGCACGCCCATCGATTAAAGGTGAAACCCGCTCCTCAAAAATACGCAGCATTACTTCTGCCTTGTACTGAATCAGGCCATCATCCTGGAACGCTACATTTTTCAGCGCCTTGGATATGATGCCTTTAGGGAACACCGTATCCGGCTTGGCAATGGGGCAATGCAGGTTATACAGTGTCTTGTAGGAAATAATGCTTGATGCCACATCAACAATATAGCCCTCAGCAATAGCTTCAGATTCGGAATAGGTATCAAACGGTGCTCCGAATAATGTTACCGTAACCGGAGCAGGGGTAGCGGTAAAGGCAACAAACAGTTGATTGTGGTCATGCTCGCGGATAATCCGCGCTATCCGTTCTTCTGCAGCCTCACCATTTTCCTGGGCGTCTTCAACATCCGCCTCGTCCGTAGTGCGGAACGGCACCCTGATGGCCGCCCCCATCTGACCTTCCTGAGAGCGGTGCGCTTCATCAATCAAAAACGCCACTTTGAGCTTTTTCAGGGATGGATCTTTTTCCAGTGTTTCCAGAATCCAGGCAAACTTCTGTTGCGTTGATACAATGATAGCTGTGCGCTGTTTCATAAACCGGGGCAGATCTTCAGCCTTACGGGCAATGCCGACCAGATCTTTCAAATGCCCGAAATTTTCTAAGTCATCACGGATATTTTTATCCAGCGACTTGCGGTCGGTGAGAATAACAACCATATCCACCAGCTTTTCGCTGCTGTCAGGTTTGAAGAGGCTATGCAGGCGGTCAGCCAGCCAGCAGATGGAAAGGGTCTTGCCGCTGCCAGCCGAATGGTTGATCAGGAATTTTCTGCCGATAGTGCCGTTATCAACAAAATGCTTGAGCGCCTCATCAGCAACTCTCCGTACCATACGGCTTTGGTGATAGCGGGGAAACAGGCTGTAGGCCGGACGAGCCGGTTGTTCCTGGCTGGCGTCACGCTTGGGAACGTACACCAGAAACGCGGCCAGCGCCTCTAGCAGCCTGTCGCGGGAAAACACTTCTCGATAGAGATACTCAATCGGATATTCGTTCTCTGTAAGCGGCTTGTTCTCCAGGCCGGTGTTGAACCAGCGAAAGTTCTCTTCACGCCGGGGATCGGTTGCCACCATGACCTGCGTGGTATCGGCAGCTACATAGAGAAACGGTAAACTGAAGATCGGGTGGCCGTGATCGCGGCGGGCAAACTGGGCCACAGCATCATGTACGGTCTGGTTGCGCTCATGCTTCAATTCAACTGCCACAATCGGCAGCCCATTCAGAAACAGCACAAAGTCAATCTCTTGCCGATTTGTGCCAAAATAGAAGTGAGGGCGAAACGTAATACGGTTTTTGTCGTACAACAAAGCCGCAACACTCTGCCCGGAGCGGGGCTTGGGATAATACAGCTTAATCTCGATTCCTCGAACCTTAAGCCCATGCCGGATAATCATCCAGAGCGGCGTACGTTTCAGCTCATCCCGTAGCGCCCTAAAGATCTCTTCACGCGCATCGCTGCCATAATCTTCTGCCAGCTTGGTAATGGTTTCAGCCTGGGTGTCATTCAGAAATGCCCAGAGATGATCTTCAGCCAGCACATGCTCAGGGTCGGTAATCTCCTCCTGCTCCAACAGACCATAGCAATGCTCACGGATAAAAAAGTCAGCAATATGTTTTTGGAAGATCAGTTCAGGAGATTCGGGAGACATGGAAAAACCTCAGCGGGGCCAGGATTCAAGGTGGGTCAGCCAATCGTTAAAGTGGGGGCATTCGCGGCGGATGGGCTCAAGTCCTATTTCAAGAACTGCCAAAACACCGAGAAGTGGTTTTTCGTAGCCGGGAACCAGGGCTTCAACCCGCTTTGATGGGGCTGTTTGAGGCGAATCGTTAATTTCTTCAGGAGAAGTGAACTGATTACGGATTGCCTGGAAGTGCGTAACAAGATCAGGCCTGCCGATACCTATGCCGAATCTTTCGCAATCGCTGAAAAGTAGCCCCTCAAACTCGTGCATCATGACATAGGGAACAAAACGACGGGGATTAAACTGTTCACCCATCTCATTCCGCATGTCTTCAATCAACGCGGACTGTACCGTTAATGCCTTGCGTGGAAACGGCTGGGTGCCTGCCTCTGCGCGTCCTGGCCATGCCCTGTCTCCCGATTGCGGCAGGGCATAGTAGTCAACCATGGTGGTTGCCAGGGCAGCGGGATCTTCACGCAGATGCTGAACAATGTCTTTACGCACTGCACTCCAGGCTCTAATTCCACCACGCCGGTCTCTCTGCCGTGCGTTGCCAACAAGGCGTGCACCAACATTAGTGTAACCATATCGGTAAAGGTGAGGTGCAAGCGCTTCGTTGACAAACGTCTCTTCAGTCTCTCCCTCAACATGGATCAACAGTCTCGCCATCAGGGCCGCCCGCCAAACTCGTTTTTCTCCCACAACTGACCAAGGCTGTAATCTTCCAGCCACCCGGCAAGTCTGTCAGTATCAAGGCGGGTAAACTGGGTGCCGCCATCAACCCGGTTGGCAACCAGCACATCTTCTGGCTGGAAGTGGTCCAGCAACAACGGCGACTGCGTTGAAAGAATAACCTGTGTCTTTACTGATGCCTGTTTGACCAGCGAGGCCAGCATGGTAATTGCTGAAGGATGCAGGCCTAACTCCGGCTCGTCGACCAGAATGATAGACGGGCGCAGTGGTTCTGGCTGGAGGAACAGAGTTGCCAGGGCAATGAAACGAATAGTACCGTCCGAAAGGCTGGAGGCGCCAAAGTACTGGTCTGACCCTTTGTGTTTCCATGCCAAGCGGATCGACTCTTCATTCAGCGGATCGGGCGCAAGCAGGAAGTCATCAAAAAATGGGGTCACCCGTTGAACTGTTCGGCGGATCAGGCTGTAGGAATCAGGATACTTCTGTTGAAGTAAATACAGAAACGCCGGCAGGTTGGAGCCATCCGCCCGCAAAAACGAATTATCGTGCAACTTTGCGGTTTTCCGTAACGGTGATGATGCACTGGTGTCATGAACATGATACAGACGCCATCTGCCTAACCGATGACGCACCCAGTCAGCCGTTCTTTTGGTGTTTTGATCACTAATGCCTGCCTCACGACCGTTTTCACGAGACAATAACGATTCATGATAAGGTCTGCCGTTGGGAAATCTGTTTTTGTCCCAAAAGTAAGCCTCTTCACTGAAAGGATAAAGGCTATCGTCATTTGTTGGCTGTAACCTTAATTCATACTGATTTACTACCTGGCAAAACGAGATGTGAATCTCAATTTGTTGGGTATGCTTTGACCCAAAATGCAGGATATTCTCTGCACCGCCAGCCTTACGCACATAATCCTGCAAGCGCCCTTCGCGCACCTCATGCAGAAACGAGAACACACCGATAAAGTTGGATTTGCCGGAACCGTTTGGACCGATGATCACATTGATCGGCCGCAGCTCCAGCTTTTCAACCGAGGCGATGCTCTTAAATCCTTTAACGGTTATGTAATCAAGTTCTGGCGTGCTCATGGTTGGCTACATATACC
>CAZOTC010000249.1:0-4292 GCA_964582605.1 uncultured Geobacter sp.
CTGATTTTCAGCATTCACCTCACTGTACCAGAGCAGCAGGCAAATGCGCCTTTATGTCATAGGTTGCCGGTAATGACCCGCAGTACAGGCTAAGCTTGTGCTTTTCGCAATACATGTGTCGCTGCTGCTTGTCACCGCTCACCACGTCCTTCACACTGTACTGTATCCAAAGTCCCTGGCCGTCTTTAAACTGCTGCGCTTTTAAAAGCGCTTTAGCCGGATAGGCACCGTCGGCATCCGGGGTGGTCATGATGTTGTGTCCGGCAACAAATGGCGTCGGGTGGTACTTTACGATTCCGGCTGTCTTTGGCTCAATCGAGATCTCTGAAAAGACATGCTTTTTGCCCAGTTGCTTCCGCTTTTCCTTCATTTTGGTAATGGCTGCAGCGCTGTTTTCACAACTTGCCGTGATGATATCATGCACTGCCGAAACGACCGCGGCATAGGCCGCTGGAAGAGTTGCATCGGTTGGCGAACCAAGGCAGACACAGGCGGGTAGAGCTACAAAACGTAAAAAGTATTTTTTCATGGGAAGATACCGGAGGGCTGAGGATTCCTTGTCGTTGGGCTGCTAAAGAGTTTATCCTGAAAACGGCATTTACTCACGCAACGCCGCTACGAACGCAAAGAAAATCAAAACCTTATTTAGAATGCGGCTTCACCTTTCGGGTGATTGGCTTAATCTAAGTCTCTGTTTTTAGAAGTTGTTTCGTTGCGCCGTTGCGTGCAACAGCTTTTATAAGGTTTATTGGTTAAATCCAACATAAAGCAGCTGCCTTGTCACATAAGGCAGACCGCCAATCTGTACAGAGATACCCATGGCGACCTGATCGGCAAGAAAGCGGCCTTCCTGCTCACTCCAGCAGCATCAGTCCAACAACACCATGGGCTACCAGTTTGTCCTCTTGGTTCGTAACCTCCACCTTGACACTGGCGGTCCTGCGTCCCATATGCACCAACTCTGAACGAGCCGTTAGCCTGTCACCGAGGGCAGCAGGCCTGATGTAACCGACATTCAGACTTGTGGTGGTACAGATCGTTCCTGAAGGGAGCAGTGGCCTGGGAAAGAATGAAACGGTATCAACCAAAGTGGCCAAAAGACCTCCATGGGCGCCACCAAAATAGTTGCGATGCATATCGCTCACCGTCACTTCCATTACGGCATGGCTGTCACCGATCTCCCGCAGCTGAATCCCCAGGGTTTGCAGCAGAGGAATCCGGTTGCCTGATTCCAGTGTAGCCGGTTCTATAGACATGGTGGCACCTCTGTAATGGTGGATACTATGCGCCATCATACCGTGCAGATCAGAATGGTTCCAGCAGATTCCTGCTGCTACTGCAGAAAGCGATCAAGCGGCTGGACCTGGGACAACCGTCTGTCTTCAGTGCTTGACGATTGCAGTGTATTCGATTATGAACAAGCCATGCGTAAAAACAACCAGCAGACCGTAGCTGTCGTCGTAGTCGTCACCCTGTGACGGCTCGCTGCTGCCTGTCTGAATGACACCAAGGAGCGCGGGTCGATTCCCGCGCTCTTGCTCTTTGTACCGGACTGCAAAGACCTGGCCGCGGGATCATCCGGCGGCCTTATTCTTTGCAGAAAGGAACATGATCATGGAAATCGCACCAAATCTGCATCAACTGACCATTCCCTTTGTGGTACCCACGCCTGGCGGCAACATTCCCCGCTTCGTCAACCTGTTTCTGTACACCGGAGAGCGGCTTACCCTGATCGACAGCGGCGTTGCCGGGGCTGAACAACAGGTCAGCCGCTATCTCAATGAGATGGGACGCAGCGTTCAGGAGATCGACACCCTGATCCTGACCCACAGTCATCCCGACCATATCGGCGCTGCCCGCACGATCCGCGATCTTAGCGGATGCCGGATACTGGTGCATGCAGCGGAGCGTGAATGGGTTGAGGATACGGAACAGCAGCAGCGCCAACGGCCGGTACCGGGCTTTGCAAGCCTTGTGGCTGGTCCTGTGCCGGTGGATCAGGTTTTGCGCCACGGCGATTGCCTGGCACTTGACGCCGCAGTCCAGTTGACGGTTCTGCATACACCCGGTCATTCTCATGGCTCCATCAGTCTGTGGGATCAGCAGCGGAGCTGTGTGATCTGCGGTGATGCCGTGCCGGTTCCCCATGAACTGCCGGTGTTTGACCATGTGCAGCAATCCCTGGCTTCACTGGCTCGGATTGAGGCCTGCAATGCCGACATGCTCCTCTCGGCCTGGGCCGAACCTGTCCGCGCTCCGGCGGTTCAGACCGCCCTGCTGGAGGCTGCAGACTGGCTGCACCGTGTTGAAACCGTTGTGCAACAGCTAGCCGGATCATCCATGCCGGACCCGCTGGAGCTGTGCAGGCGCGTTGTGGCAGAGCTGGGGCTTCCGCCACTGGCCGTCAATCCGATCATGGTCCGCACCTGCATGGCCTGTCTGTAATATGAAAAGGATACGACTCATGATACAACAGCAACTGGAAAAACTGGGCTGGAACCCGTGGTTTGACGGACTGCTGGCGCTTGAAGGCCGACCACTTGAGACAGTGGCGCGTGTGGCGGCCGTAGACCGTGAACAGCTGTTACTTTTGAACACCACAGGGACATTTCGGGCGAGATTATCAGGCAGTTACCTGCACCATAACCGGCGGACGGAAGAACTGCCGTGCGTGGGGGATTGGGTCTGTGTGGAAAAGGGACCGCAGGATGAGGCCGGCCTGATTCACAGCCTGCTCGACCGCAGGACCAGCCTGCAGCGCAAGGCAGTGGGCAGCGCGGGCGAGGCGCAGATGATCGCCGCCAACCTTGATTATGTGATTATTGTGCAGTCCTGCCACTTTGATTTCAACCTGAACCGGCTGGAACGCTATCTGGTCATGGTGATGCAGGGTGGGGCCGAGCCGGTCATCCTGCTGACCAAGACCGACCTGATCGAGCCTGATCAGCTGGCCGGGTTGTGCGCCAGCATTGAAAACGCCGGTATTGTGGCACCGGTGCTGACCCTCAGCACGATCACCGGCGAGGGGATCGACGAGCTGAAGCAGTTGCTGGTGCCGGGCAAGACTTACTGCTTTGTCGGCTCATCCGGGGTGGGCAAAAGCACGCTCATCAACGCCCTGGCCGGTGGCGACCGGCTGGCAACCCGGGCGGTCAGCGCCAGCGGTGAAGGGCGCCACACCACGGTGCGTCGGGAGTTGCTGCTGCTGGACAATGGCGCACTGGTGATCGACAACCCAGGCATGCGCGAATTCGGCATCCTGGATGCAACCGACGGCATGGCCGGCGGTTGCAGCGACATAACCGGGCATGCTGCCCAATGCCGCTACCGGGATTGCAGCCATACCAGTGAACCGGGTTGTGCCGTGCTCGCTGCCCTGACCACGGGCGAGATCAACCGGGCGCATTATGAAAACTTTCTCAAGCTGCAGGGCGAATCAGCTTTTTATCAGCTGTCCCACGCTGAAAAGCGGAAAAAAGACCGCGACTTCGGCAAGTTCATCAAGTCTGTTAAAAAAGATCTGACACGGGAGTAAGAGCGATGCAGGGTATGACAATCGTACCGGCAACAAAGGAAGATGCAGTAGATATCCTGGCTTTGCAGCAGGCTGCCTACCAGAGCGAGGCTGAGCTGTATCAGGACTGGTCCATTCCGCCCTTAACCCAGAGTTTGTCGGAGCTGCAACAGGAAATTACCGCCGGCACCGTACTCAAGGCCAGCCAGGGCAGCCGTCTGGTCGGCTCGGTCAGGGCAGTGCAGCAAGAAGACGGCAGTGTGGCAATCGGTCGGCTGATTGTGCTGCCGGAACTGCAGGGACAGGGGATCGGCAGCAGCCTGATGGCGGCCATTGAGGCTGCCTTTCCAACGGCACCGCGCTTTGAGCTGTTTACCGGCAGCCTGAGTATCCGCAATATCCGTCTGTACGAAAAACTGGGCTACCGTATCTTTATGCGTAAACAGCTTTCCCCGCAGGTGGAGTTGTTTTTTTTGGAAAAGCGCACCGTGGTTGTTTGACCTGTACGAGATAACCGGTTGGCGATGCCGGAACGATGCTCATCTTTCCAGCAACCCAGCTCACCTGGGGACGAGCACCAAGCTGCCTACACCCCGTAATGGGCAAAGGCCTTGATTACCTTGCCGTCCGGCCCGAAATGAAAGACCTCGGCAGCCAGCCTGTCCAGTGCGCCGCGATAGTAGAGGGTAATGCTGTTCACCCCGGCAAGTACGGTGATCAGTTCAAACTGCAGATCCGGCAGCAGTTGCAGGGCCTGGCTCCAGTAAGCCCCCACCGC
>CAZOTC010000250.1:0-4282 GCA_964582605.1 uncultured Geobacter sp.
CACAACCCTGACGGTGCCACTTGCCAGCGTTGATCGGGCTGTTCTTGATGGAGAAACCGACGGCTTTGCCCGCGTGCATCTGCGTAAAGGCACGGACAGGATTGTGGGGGCAACCATTGTGGCTCGCCATGCCGGTGAGATGATCACTGAGTTCAGCCTGGCCATGACCAATAAGCTTGGCTTACGTGCCATCGCCGGCACCATCCACCCCTACCCTACCCAGGCAGAGGCGATCAAAAAGCTGGCTGACTCCTATAACCGCACCCGCCTGACGCCGTTTGTGAAGCGGCTGCTGTCAGGCTGGCTGAAGTGGCAGAGAAGCTGATGCTGCCGGCTACCCCGGATACGCTGCGCCTGGCTGTTTTTATAGGTCTGTTTGCTCTGCTGGCACTGGCTGAAGCGATCTGGCCCAGACGCCTGCTCATAACCGAAAAAGCCAAGCGCTGGCAGACGAATATCGGCATCATTATCGTTGATTCGCTGGCTGTGCGGTTGCCGGCACCGATTGCACCGGTAACTCTGGCAGCCACGGCCCAATCCCAAGGCTGGGGACTGTTCAACCTGCTTGGTATCACAGGCTGGGTCGAGCTGATTGCAGGACTACTGATTCTTGATCTGATCATCTACCTGCAGCATCGCCTGTTTCACCGGATCCCGCTTTTGTGGCGGCTGCACCGGATGCACCACACTGATCTTGATCTGGATGTTTCCAGCGGCACCCGTTTTCACCCGTTTGAGATTCTCCTGTCGCTGCTGATCAAGATGGCAGCGGTGCTGTTGTTTGGTATGACACCACTGACCGTGCTGCTGTTTGAGGTCATCCTGAACGCCACCGCCATGTTCAACCATGCCAATCTGGCCCTGCCTGCGTCTGTTGACCGCCGGCTGCGGCTGGTGCTGGTCACGCCGGACATGCATCGGGTCCATCATTCGATTCATCCCACGGAGACCGACAGCAACTTCGGCTTCTGCCAGCCCTGGTGGGACCGGCTGCTGGGCACCTACACGGCCCAGCCCCGTGACGGCCACCTTCAGATGCAGATCGGCCTGAAGGAGTTCCGGGATGCCGATCAGCTGGGGCTCTGGTCGCTGCTTAAGATTCCGCTTGCCCCCTACCGGATCAGGAGCAACCAATGAACCTCAAAAAGCTCTTTCTGCTGCTGATCGGCCTGACAGCGATCGGCCTGTTTTTCTACCTTGACCTGGGCCGGTTTCTGACCCTGGAGAGCCTCAAGGCCAACCGTCAGCTTCTGCAGCAGTATTATGCCGACCATGCCGTGTTGCTTGTGGTCGTCTTTATGCTGATCTATATTGTCCAGACCGCTCTTGCTCTGCCTGGGGCGGCGATTCTGTCGCTATCGGCCGGCGCAATCTTCGGTCCCTGGCTGGGCACCCTCTATGCCGTAACCTCCGCCTCCATAGGCGCCACCATCGCTTTCCTCATGACCCGCTATCTGCTGCGTGACGCGGTGCTTTCAAAGTTTGGCAAGAAGCTTGAAGGAATGAATGCCGAACTTGAAGAACGAGGTATTAACTATCTGTTATTTTTGAGACTCGTTCCAATCTTTCCGTTTTTCCTGATCAACCTTGCCGCTGGCCTGACCCGTCTGCCGTTGCGCACCTTTGTACTGGGTACCTTCTTTGGCATCATTCCGGGCGGGTTTGTCTTTGTCAATGCCGGCGCCGGCCTGGCCGCCATCAACCGTCCAGGTGACATAGTCTCTCCCCGTGTGCTGGGCTCCTTTGCCCTGCTGGGGCTGTTTGCCCTGATCCCTGCACTGTATGCAAAATTGAAGGCCGCACGATAAAATATCTATTGTCGAACTGAACAGCATCAGAAACTGAGGGATCATGAAAATATGAGCAGATCATTGCAAAATTTGTTGCAAACCTACCCGGTCATTCTTGGCGAAGGTGCCGTTATTGAGCGCCTGCGGCGTTCAGAGACCATTTCCCTTGATGAACATGTGGTTAATTCTGCGCTTATTTATCAGGAATCAGGCAGAACAGCATTGGAATCGATCTGTCGCCAATACATGGATACAGGACAAAGGTACAATTTGCCTCTGATCCTTTCCACTCCAACCTGGCGTGCGGGACGGGAAAGGATAACTGCTGCCGGATTAGCCGGACGGGATCTGAATGGAGATAACTTTCGTTTTCTGGATACAATTCGCAAATCTTACCGGGACTATGCTGACAAGATCATTATCTGCGGATTGATGAGCTGCCGTGGTGATGCCTAGGAACCTTGCTGGACGGTACTCCGCTTAACAATGCCATTACCGCTCTTGATGCAGCGGTAACACCGCAACCCGTAGCGTATCTCATCAACTGCACCCATGCTTCGGTATTCCGGAGCGCCCTGCTGCATGAACGTAATGCATCAGCCATTGTTAAAGAAAGAGTTATTGGCTTGCTTGCCAATATTGCCTCGCTCAGTCCGGAAGAACTTGATGCCAGTTCAGTGCTGATTGAAGAAAAGCCCGAACAGTTTGGAAAAAACCTGTCTGACCTGTATCGTGATCTGGGCATGAAGATTCTGGGAGGGTGTTGCGGGACTGATGACCGGCATATAGAATGTCTGGCAAAGAAGCTTGCGGCTTACATCCCGCACAGCAGTGTGCCAAAGGCAGTGCCGTTATGATCCGGCAGCTCCATGTCGTCTTAAAACAAAAGGAGTTACAACCATGAATCTTACTGAACTGTTTACCCAGCCCGGATTGGGGGTCATGTCTACGTCTTCATCGGACGGAAAAGTCAACAGCGCGATCTATGCCCGACCACACGTCATCGATGAAACAACACTTGTCTGGGGTATGACCGACAAACGCACCTATCAGAACCTGACCCACAACCGTCACGCGGCCTTCTTGTTCAAGACCAATTCCCCGGGTTTCAGTGGGGTGCGTCTGGCCCTTGAGCTGATCAAGACCGAGGAATCGGGGGAGTTGCTGGAGACGATTAAGAAAAACACCGATGAAATTGTAGGACCTGGAGCCGGTGCAAGCGTGACCCATGCATCTTGGTTCAAGGTCGTTGAGGTACGGCCTTTGATTTGAGTCGGCTGGCCTGTTCTGCAGGCCAGATCCATACGGCAGCCAGAATTTCAGAATGATGGTTGTCGGAATTTAACCATCTCCACAGAGCCGTTAGCCTCGAAAGGTACATCTGCAGCATGAAGAAGATACTGATTTTATTTGCACATCCGCGCTATGAAAAGTCACGGGTCAATAAGGCACTGCTTGAAGGCCTTCACGGTCAGGATGGCATTACCATCCATGACCTCTACGAGCAGTATCCCGATTTCAACGTCGATACTGCCCGTGAGCAGGAACTGTTGCTGGCGCACCAGATCATCGTCTGGCATTACCCGGTGTTTCTGTATGGCCCGCCCGCCATGGTCAAACAGTGGATAGACCTGGTGCTGGAGCATGGCTGGGCTCACGGCGCGGGGGGCAACCACCTGGAAGACAAGCAGATTTTCGCAACCGTCACCTCCGGTGGCTCGCGTGAGAGCTATTCCCACAGCGGATTCAACCGTCACACCATGCCTGAACTGCTGTTCCCGCTGCAGCAGGCGGCCCACCTCTGTCGCATGACCTGGCTCCCGCCTTACGCGGTGCAGGGGTCCTACCGCCTGACAGACGGCATGCTGGCGGACTACGGCAAACAGTACCGCCAGGTTCTGGACAGACTGTCCCAATCACCTCCTCTGAGCTCATTCAAAGGGCACGACTTCCTCAATGACTGGATTGCTGACGTGAACCGAAAGGAGCAGCCATGACCGACAGCATACTCGGTCAGGCAGTCGTATACCTTGCCGCAGCGCTGATCTGCGTGCCGCTGGCCAAGCGACTAGGGATGGGCTCCGTGTTGGGGTACCTGCTGGCGGGCATTCTGATCGGCCCCTTCTGCCTCGGCTTTGTCGGGCAGGAGGGAGAAGGCATCATGCACTTCGCTGAATTCGGGGTCGTCATGATGCTCTTCCTGATCGGCCTTGAGCTGGAACCGGCCCATTTCTGGAGGATGCGCTCCAGCATTCTGGGGCTGGGGTCGCTACAGCTTGTTCTGACCACCCTCGCTCTGACGGGTGGGCTCCTGCTGCTGGGGCTCGACTGGCGGGGGGCACTTGCCGCGGGACTGGCCCTTTCCATGTCATCGACGGCGATCGTGCTCCAGTCACTGAAGGAAAAGGGGCTTGGAGGTTCCCAGGCCGGGTCCGGCTCCTTTGCCGTGCTGCTGTTCCAGGATATTGCCGTTATCCCGATTCTGGCACTGC
>CAZOTC010000251.1:0-4250 GCA_964582605.1 uncultured Geobacter sp.
GCTGCGCGCCGTGCGCCTTGTATCCAGCCTTCCTCATGACATTTTGCAAGAGGCTTATTATAAGAAGAATATCACGTCATGCGTTAACGGCAAGTTTCAAACTCTAAAAAATGAATAAATAAAGGGGACACCATCGTTCCGGTGTCCCCTTGGGATACAGATAATCCGGCTGTGAGCAGGCTAACCCTGCAGGCCAAACTCTTCATGCAGGACCCGAACAGCAAGCTCGGTGTATTTTTCATCAATGACGACAGAAATCTTGATTTCAGATGTTGAAATCATGCCGATATTGATGTTGTTCTTGGCAAGCACGGCAAACATACGGGTTGCAACACCGGCATGGCTGCGCATACCCAGTCCGACGATCGAGATCTTGCTGATGTTCTCATCCGACTGTACTTCTTTGGCCTGAATCTCCTGGGCCGCCTCATTGGTGATCATCAGTGCCTTTTTCAGGTCGGCCTTGGTGACGGTGAAGGTGAAGTCGGTCATGCCGTCGTGGCTGACGTTCTGTACAATCATGTCAACTGAAATAGCTGCATCGGAAAGCGGGGTGAGAATCCGGGCCGCGATACCTGGCTTGTCAGGTACTCCCAGTACAGCAATCTTTGCTTCGTTCTTGTCGTATGCAACCCCGGAAACGAGAATTCCTTCCATATCCTTATCCTCCCTGGTAACCATGGTACCGGTGTTTTCATTCAGGCTCGAGCGGACATGGATGTCCACATTAAATTTCTTTGCAAACTCAACCGACCGGATCTGCAGGACTTTTGCACCAAGACTGGCCAGTTCAAGCATCTCGTCGTAGGATACCTTTTCAACCTTGCGTGCTTCTTTACAGACATTGGGATCGGTGGTGTAAACACCGTCAACATCGGTATAGATTTCACACACATCAGCGTTGAGGGCTGCCGCAAGTGCAACGGCCGAAGTGTCGGAACCGCCACGACCCAGCGTGGTAAGGTTGCCATCCTTGTCCACCCCCTGAAAACCGGCAACTACAACAATATTGCCGGCCTTGAGGTCGGCGCGCATCTTGGTGTCATCAATACTCTCGATACGAGCCTTGGCAAAGGTGCTGTCGGTGATGATCGGTACCTGCCAGCCTTGATAGGACTTGGCCTTGTACCCTAATGACTTGAGGTACATGGAAAGCAGGCCGATGGTCACCTGTTCGCCGGTGGCAACCACGACGTCGTACTCGCGGTTGTCAGGGATATCGACCATTTCGTTGGCCAGTGCGACCAGTTTGTTCGTCTCACCCGACATGGCGGAAACCACAACGACAACTTCATTACCAGCCTCATAGGTTTTAATGATCCGCTTGGCTACGTTCTTGATCCGGTCTGTGGTTCCGACCGACGTGCCTCCATATTTCTGGACTACCAGTGCCATACTGTTGCTCCTTCGCAGACAGGTCAATGATGAAAGGGTTATTTAATATCAGAACGTTCTGCCTCAGACAAGATTTTTTTCACATGATCCGACAGTTGCTGCAAGTTGTTTGATCGTGGCGACTGCGTCAGGGCCGTGGGGGATGAGCAGAATACGTCGCCGGTGGTCATCAATATACTCAAAGCTCACCTCAATCCTGTTGGCCGGCAGGATAGCACGGATCCGTTCAGGCCACTCAATCAGGCAGATCCCCGAGCCGTGCAGGTGGTCCTCAAGACCGAGCTCAATCGCGTCGTCACATCCCCTCAGGCGATAACAGTCATAGTGCAAAAGCGCACATGGTCCGGGATACTCATTCAGGATTGCAAAGGTGGGCGATGCCACCATCTGAAGCGACTCCGGCGCCGCGCCTGCAACGATACCGCGGACAAAACAGGTCTTGCCTCCGCCTAGTTCGCCTGCGAGGGTGACAACAGCACCTGCTTCAAGCAACAGACCGAGCTGTCTGCCCAGCTGTTCGGTCTGTTCGGCGCTCTCTGTTTTTGCAGTGAAGGAGGTCGCTTGTTCCTGCATGTCTACACCAGCAGGGTCCGTATGATGTCGATCCGGGCGACTATCCCGACCAGGTTGCCTTTGTCAACAACCGGGATTGAGTTGGTGTGGTGTCTGCTCATCATATCTGCCGCCTCGCTCAGTGATGCAGAAGGTGCAAGGGAGGCGGTATTTGTCTGGTAAATGTCGGCCACGGTGCGGCCCCCCATCTTTTGCAGTTCCTTTTCGAGGCTCTTTTCTGATTCAAGATATATCACCCAATCAAACAGGCTGATGACCGTAGGCAGGTGGAGTGTCTTGCTTTGCTCAACCAGATCGGATTCCGTGACGATTCCGATTAACGATCCGTCATCAGCAACCACCGGCAGTGAGCTGACCCGATGGGTAACAAACAGTTCGGCAAGTTCTCTGATGCTGGTTTCCTTGCGAACCGTCAACAGTTCTTTGGTCATTATTTCGGCAACAGTTTTCATAGGCAGCTCCTTACAGGTTAAAGATTGGGTATCAGTGTTGCGGGCCTGGCTGGTTTAACAGCCGGTTCAATGCAGTGGGGATTCTTTCCAGCAGATCTGTGGCGGTCATGCCGGCTTCTCCCTGTTCCATGGCGACCAGATCTCCGGCAAGACCATGTATGAATACACCAAGCCGGCAGGCGTTCCAGGCTGAATATCCCTGGCCCAGCAATGAAACCAGAATGCCGGTCAGGACGTCCCCCATACCTCCACTGGCCATGCCGGGATTCCCGCTGCCGTTGATGGCAGCCATGCCGTTTGGAGCGGCAATGATGGAGCGGGCACCCTTCAGGACCACATAGACGCCGAAAGTTCGCGCGAACTCCTGGGCGACTGAGACGCGGATGGCTGCCACATCAGGAATGGATGATCCGAGCAACCTCGACATCTCTCCGGGGTGTGGAGTCAGGATAATGTTCTGGGAGCGTTTGCGGTGGAGTACCGTGGTGTCCTCTGCCAAGGCGTTCAGGCCATCGGCATCAATGACCATGGGGAGTGAGACGTTTTCAACCAGGGTCTGTACCACGGTAACTGCAGCGGGACGGCGGTCGATGCCGGGGCCCACGGCAAGGGCGTTTTTGCCGTCCAGGTGTTTTTCAAGCATGGCAATGGCGTGGGTTGTCAGATGGCCGCTACCTGCGTCAGGCAGTGGCAGCGTCATAGCCTCGGTGGTTTTTACCTCAAGAATCGGGTTCAGGCTCTCCGGAATGGCCAGCGTCACCAGTCCTGAGCCGGTTCTGACCGCACTGTTGGCCGCCAGGGCAGCAGCACCGGTTTTGCCGGTTGAACCGGCAATAATCAGACAGTGCCCGTACACCCCCTTGTGAGCCTGACGTTCCCTTCGTTTGACTTGAGTAGCCATCAGCCGTTCGTTCAGGAAGTCATACCCGACCGCATCCTGCATCAGCTGGTGAGGAATGCCGATATCTACAATCACCAGTCTGCCGACATGATCCGCTGCCGGATAGAGTACATGCCCCAGCTTGGCGGCAGCGAAGGTGACGGTCATGTTGGCGTGGACCGCCTGACCAAGGATGCGTCCGGTAGTGCCGTGGATTCCGGTGGGGATATCAACCGCAACCACCTTGCCGGGAGCCCTGTTGATCAGCTCAACAGCCTCAAGATAGACGCCTTGCAGATCGTTTCTGAGGCCGGTACCAAGCAGGGCATCAACCAGCACGTCGGCATCCTGGATGTCGTCTGCATGCTTTTCAGTCAGCTCGCCTTCGCCGGGGCAAAAGCTGAGTATCTCATCGGGCAGAAGCACCAGGTTGGTCAGGGCATCGCCGTGGATTGACTCACGCTCGGCCAGCACAATCACCAGTATCTGCCAGTTTTTCTCCTGCAGGTAACGGGCTATGACATACCCGTCTCCGCCATTGTTGCCCTTGCCGGCCAGGATAACCACCCGTTTACCGCGTCGGCTGCCATAGGCTGCCAGAATATTCTCGGCGCAGCCCCTGCCGGCTGCCTCCATCAATTCACGGCCGGGAATGCCGTATTCCTCAATGGCGCGGCGGTCAAGCTCCTGCATGGTATGGGCAGTGACGATCTTCATGGCGCCTCCAGTACAACCAGGGCAACGGCATGGCCACCGTCATGGGAGAGTGACAGGTGCGCCGTTGCACTGCCGTGTTCAGAAAACAGCTCACAGGTACGTCCGGACAATTTAAGCAACGGTTTGCCAAGCTGATCATTGACGACTTCTATCTCGGTCCAGCACATCCCGTCTCGCAGTCCGGTGCCCATCGCCTTGACAAAGGCCTCTTTAGCGGCAAACCGGGCGGCCAG
>CAZOTC010000252.1:0-4200 GCA_964582605.1 uncultured Geobacter sp.
AATAACCAGCTGTTTTTATTCAATTAAACGTTGGGACACTACTGACATTGCATCAAAAAAAGACAGAATATACTTGTAAAATTAGAATGTTATAATAATAACTTTTTATATATTCGCACCAAAAAGATATTTCGGCAGACCGAGACAAATCAGGAGGTACAACCATGTCTTTCTTCAGAAATATCAACCTTTTCTGGAAATTTTCCATTTTTGCCGGTCTGGCGACCCTGTTGCTGCTGGCTGCAGCTTTTGAGTCCTACCGCGGCATGCGGGCCTCGGAAAACCGGGTTGACCTGTTTGTCGAAAAGTATCAGGTCCTGGCATTCATCGTCAGTGATATGCATACCCAAGGGATCCAGACCGAACAGGCCCTGCGCAACATCATTCTGAACCCCACTGACGATAAGGCAATGGCCAACTACAAGAAGGCCAATGAGGAGTTTGTTGACTCCAACAAACAGGCCTCCGCCCTGGCAAAAGAGATCGGCAGATATGAGCAGGGGGTCAATAAACTGCCGGTACTCTGGCAGGAGCTGGGCACAGTCAAGGAGGAGATCATCAGTAAGGCGCGTTCAGGCCAGCAGGCAGCATCAATTGAGCTGCTGAACACACAGGGTACTCCCAAATGGCGTGATATCAAGGCCCAGATCGTTGAGCTGCAGAAGACCATGAAGAAAGATATGGCTGCGTTCAGGAAGGCGATGGACAAACAGAATGAAGACACGCTGATTAAAACCGTTATCATTCTTGCTGTCGCCATCCTGCTGATCAACATGATCCTGCTGGTATTCTGGCGCGTCATGCAGAAATCCATGAACGAACTGGTGCATCGTCTGAAAGATATTGCTGCCGGAGAAGGAGATCTTACTCAGCGGCTTGATGTCCAGGGCAAGGACGAATTTGCGCAAGCGGCCCACTGGATGAACCAGTTTATCGAAAAGCTGAACCGGACCCTCTCCAGTGTATGCCAGACCAGCCAAAGTCTTGCCTCTGCCACCTATGAGCTGAACAGCACCGCCGACCAGATGGCCACCAGCGCCGAAGAGGTTGCAGCCCAGGCATCATCTGTGGCAACTGCCAGTGAAGAGATGGCTGCCACCAGCAACGATATTGCCAACAACTGTCATGCTGCAGCCGACAGCGCACAGTTGGCCGCCAACACAACCCAGAAGGGATTTGAGGTGGTCAAATACACGGTTGACGGTATCCGCCAGCGGGGAGAGAACACCCGTCAGACCGCCTTAAGTATATCAACCCTGGGAGAACGGTCTGAACAGATCGGCCAGATTGTCGGCACGATTGAAGATATTGCCGACCAGACCAACCTGCTGGCCTTGAACGCAGCCATAGAAGCAGCCCGGGCCGGTGAAATGGGACGGGGCTTTGCCGTGGTTGCCGACGAAGTGCGGGCCTTGGCCGAACGGACTACCCGTGCCACCAAAGAGATTGGTGACATGATCAGGACGATTCAGCAGGAAACCAGGGCAGCGATTGCCTCGATGGAGGCTGGTGTTGATGCAACCGAAAAAGGAGCTGCCGAGGCGGGCCGGCTGGAACAGGCCCTGATGGAAATCCTGGAGCAGGTCAATGCAGTCACGATGCAGGTCAGCCAGATCGCTACGGCTGCTGAGGAGCAGACCGCAACGACCAGCGAAATAACCGGTAACATCCATAAGATTTCCGATGTCATTGAAGGGACGGCAAAAGGAGCCATGGACACCTCTTCGGCTGCGGCATCGCTTTCTCAGACCGGTGACGAGCTGCGCAGGCTGATGTCGCAGTTCAAACTTTCCTGTTGACAGAGTTGAGCTATACCGTCCGGCGCTGCCTCGTCCAAGCGCACCGCAGCGCCGAATTGCACAGCTGATTGTTTTTTGACACTCCCAGTCAGTGCTAGGATGCCCGTGCCATCCAGGCGGAGCATAGCAGCTCCGCCTCATCTCCTGACGTCCAACCAGGTTGCAGCAGCCCGGCGATCCCCGTTGTGCCACAAAACCGCTTGACCTCTCCCCCCTGATCAGACGATAGTATGCGCTGCTTTTCATTCCTCTGCAGGAGCAGCCATGTACCGCGAAGAAACCGCACTACTTGAAGACCTTACCAATCGCATTACCTCCCTTCGGAGGTCTCTTTGACCTGGATAGCAAACGGGAAGAACTGCAGGAGCTGGACGCCCGTATCGCTGCCCCCGGTTTCTGGGATGACCCTTCCGGTTCCCAGGATATTCTGAAAAAACGAACCGTTATTGAAAAGCTGCTCCAAAGCTGGGATGCACTGACGCGCCAGGCCGACGATGTCCGGGTGATGATCGAGCTGGGTGAAGAGGCCGATGATGAGGCTACCCTTGCCGAAGTGCATGAGATGAACGAGCGTCTGCGTCTGGGGGTTGAGGCAGCCGAGTTTCAGCGGATGCTTTCCGGTTCCCATGACAAAAGCGGCTGCTTTGTCTCGGTCAACTCCGGCGCCGGCGGCACCGAGTCTCAGGACTGGGCCAACATGCTGCTGCGGATGCTGCTGCGCTATTGTGAGAAGAAAGGCTGGAAAGCGGTCATCACCGATTATCAGGACGGAGAGGAGGCCGGTCTTAAATCAGCCACCTTCAGCGTCTGCGGTGAGTTTGCCTACGGACATCTGAAGGCCGAGGCCGGTGTACATCGTCTGGTACGGCTTTCCCCCTTTGACAGCAACAACCGCCGCCACACCTCCTTTGCCTCGGTCTTTGTCTTTCCCGAGATTGAAGAGGATGACATCGACATCAGGATCGCCGATTCAGACCTGCGGGTGGATACCTACCGTTCCAGCGGTGCCGGTGGCCAGCATGTCAACACCACCGATTCCGCAGTACGGATCACCCACATCCCCACCAATATCGTCGTGGCCTGCCAGTCTGAGCGGAGCCAGATCCTGAACCGGGCCACCGCCATGAAGGTTTTGCGGGCAAAGCTGTATGAAAAGGAGATGGAAGAACGCAACGCCAAGGCCTCCGAGATCGCCGGCGAGAAGAAGGAGATCGGCTGGGGCAGCCAGATCCGCTCCTACGTGCTGCACCCGTACAAGATGGTCAAGGATCTGCGTACCGGCGTTGAATCAGGCAATCCTGATGCGGTGCTTGACGGCGCACTGGAGGATTTCGTGATCCCGTTTCTGATGGGGGTTCGACGGGATGTCAAGGATGAGGATTAGACCATGAAACAGCTTGTATCTGTTTGCTCTCTGACCATCATGGCCGTTTTCCTGACGGTTATTCCGGGCTGCGCCTCACCCAAGGCAGGTTCGGCACAGCGTGAAAAGGTCAAGATCGGCGGTGGCGTCAAATACGCCAAGGGGGTCAGCCGTCTGGGCTACGCAATCCAGATGGGGGCGTTTTCAGACGTCAAAAACGCCGAACGGTTTACCAGCCGCCTGCAGGACAAGGGACTTGAGGCGTTTTACTTTCGCAAGGATAACGGACTCTACGCCGTACGTTTCGGCGACTTCCCCAGCAAGGAAAAGGCCCGTGCCGCTGCCAACCGCCTGGTATCCGAAAAACTGATTGACGGTTTCTACATTGCGCCGCCCAACGAGGTTGTTTTTGCAGCGCACGACCAGACCGTCATCAGACAGGGCCGGCCGGAACTGCGTAAACCGCCCAAACCCTATCCTCCCCCTGCCGCCAATGAGCTGGGGCTGCCGATTGAAGAGCCGGCAACCGCCACACCGCCCTCAGCCAACAAGCCGGGCGAACGTGATCTGGGCTACATCGCAGCCCGTACCGCAGAGCGGTTTGTGGGCATCCCGTATCAGTGGGGCGGCACCACGGTGGTGGACGGCATGGACTGCAGCGGCTTTACCAAGGCGGTCTACAACCTCTGCGGTGTCAATATCCCCCGCACCTCGCGGGAGCAGTACAAGGCCGGCAACCCGGTCTCCCGTTCTGATCTGCAGGACGGCGACCTGGTCTTTTTCGGCGCGTCGGAAGCATCCATCAATCATGTCGGTATCTATGTAGGCAACGGCAAATTCGTCCATGCCCCCAAGCGGGGCGAGGATATCAAGACCGCTGCAATCGATGAATCCTACTTCGAGCGCCGTTTTATCGGAGCCCGTCGCTATATCCAGTAAGCAGGAGCAGACTATGGCAATCATCAGACCGTTTGAGGCACTGCGCCCCCCCGTACACCTGGCCCCCCGTGTGGCTGCCCTCCCCTATGACGTGATGGA
>CAZOTC010000253.1:0-4193 GCA_964582605.1 uncultured Geobacter sp.
ATAAAATCCGTCGTCAAAAAGCTGCTGCGCCGGTTACGGACAATGTCTGCGAGAATGGCCTTGTTGCCTGGTTGATCCTTGGCCGCAACAAGGGTCCGGATCGAGAAGACCCGCAGTGCATCAGACACCGACAGGGTCCCCTCTGCGGAATCCTTGCGTCCGGCAAACGGGAAGCTGTCCGGTCCGCGTTGACACTGGCAGTTGAGGTTGATCCGGCAGACCTGGTTGGCCAGCGGATCGATCAAGTCTGCCAGCAGCTGCGGATCGCTGCCAAAGATACTGGCCTGCTGTCCATAGCAGGATTCGCGGATATAGCTGATGACCTCATCGACATGCGTATACGGTACCACCGGCACCACCGGTCCGAACTGTTCATGGTGATACAGCTCGCTATCGGGGGATACCGGATAGACCACTGCCGGATGGCAGTAGGTGCCATGCACCGTGCCGCCGTCCCTGTTCAGTACCCGTGCTCCTTTGGCAACCGCGTCGGCAATCCAGACCGCCATCTGCTGCGGTTTGCCCGGAACCGGCAGCGGCGTTATCCTGACTCCCGGTTCCCACGGCATGCCTGATGTGAGGGCCTCTACCGCCGGAACAAACCGCTCCAGAAACTGATCGGCGATGCTCTCGTGGACAAACAGGATCTTCAGGGCGGTGCAGCGCTGGCCGTTGTAGGAGAGACTGCCCAGCAGACATTCGGCAACTGTCAGCTCCAGATCGGCATCGGGCAGGATGATGGCCGGATTCTTGGCCCCCAGCCCCAGCACTGACCGTAAGCGGTGCGGCTTGGGGTGCTGCTGCTTGAGGGAGTCAGCCACCCGTGAGGAACCGATGAACGCCAGGCAGTCCACCCGGCCCGATTGCATCAGCGGCCCGATCACCGTGGCCCCTTCGCCATAAACTGTATTGACCACCCCCGGCGGGAAGCAGTCGCGAAACGCCTCCAGTAACGGGGATAGCAGCAGCACCCCCAGCTTGGCCGGTTTGAAGACCACCGTGTTGCCCATGATCAGGGCTGGTATCAGCGTAGTAAACGTCTCATTCAACGGGTAGTTGTAGGGCCCCATGCAGAGCACCACTCCCAGCGGGGCACGTCTGATCTGCGCCAGCACCCCTTCCTCCACGGTAAAGCGGGATGAGGTCCGGTCCATCTCCTTCAGGGCATCAACCGTGTCAATGATGTACTGGACTGTCCGGTCAAACTCCTTTTCCGCATCCGGCAGATTTTTGCCGATCTCCCACATCAGGAGCTTCACCACCGGTTCGCGCTGTTCTTTCATCCGCCAGGCAAACTGTTCCAGATGGCGTATTCTGTCGGCCACCGGCATGGTTGGCCAGGCACCGCGACCGCAGTCCCAGGCAGCTACCGCTGCCTTCAGGGCCGATTCAGCAGCATCCACCGACAACAGCGGCACTGTGCCTACCAGGACCGGTACCGGTTGATCTCCTTCCATGATGCAGACCGGCGAGCGGACCTCCTGCAGCGGGCCGTCCCAGCTACGGATGACACCGTCAATCAGGTAGCCGGTTTGCACAACAGGCTGCTGAATGCGGTACTGCGGCGGAATATCTTCGTCTGAACGGGGAAAAAATGAGGTAAAGCGGTAATCAGGGGTCATGGGGTACCTCGTTGGCACGGGTGGTACGCTGTGGGTTAATCCTTCAGTTCACGGATGATTTCTGCCTGACGCTGGGCAATGTACATCCCGATCAGGTCTTCACTGCGGCGGTCGTGCTCAAACAGCATGATACAGCGGCAGGGCTTGTCGTCACTTTCAAAACGAAGCAGACGGGCCATGATCCGCAATTTTTGTGGTTCCGGCCTGTTTTTCAGATCAAAGGTAAGGTTGAGATAAAAATAGGTGAAGGTTCCCAGCAATGACTTGTCAGGGACTTCAAGGGCGCAGCCCCCCAGAGAGAGATCCTTCAGCTTGGCGGTAAAGGTCGAGGTTCCGGCATCCACCGGTACCTGAAACAATCCCCCTATTTTAACCCGTAATGCATTGCGCCGGTCCGGAAGGACGTCAACATAGGAAAAATCAGAGAGCGTAATTTCATCGGTTTCAGCGCAGTACTCTGCCGAGGCGTAGACATCATGGCTGAGCAGTCCGGAGCGGATGATCGTGTAGTGGCTGGCCTTGATGGCGCGGGTCTGGGTCGGATTTGATCGACAGACCAGCGTATCACCGAAGAGGTAGAGTACGTCCGCTGCCGTGGAAATGGGTACTTCCTTGTAGTAGTTAAAAAATTTGAGGTCGTGAGATGGATTTTGGGAGAGCTTGAGCAATAACGCAAGTATCTCGCCAGGCTCGCCACGGTCCAGTAAACGCAGCTGGTCTTCATACTGCATCTTCTCCATTCAGTTCTTCTCCCGGCAGGCACTTTATCATTCAGTGGCGCTGCCCTGCAAGAGTAGAGCTCTTGCCTTCAGTATAAAATCATGACAAAGTGGCGCAAATTTCAGGGTGCAGGGTCCAGGGTCCGGGGTCCAGTAAAGATCGCACAGGTTTTTTCTGGCCCAGCCCCTTGGTTCATGGCCCTTTCCGGAGTCCTCAATGTCGCTTCGTCTCTACAACACCCTTTCTGGAGAGAAAGAGCAGTTTATCCCCCGTGTCCCCGGCAAGGTCGGCATGTATGTCTGTGGCGTAACCGTCTATGATTTCTGCCATATCGGCCATGCCCGGGCAGGTATCGTTTTTGACATGATCTACCGCTACCTGTGTTTTTCCGGCTATGACGTCACCTATGTCCGCAATTATACCGACATAGACGACAAGATCATCAACCGGGCCAACCAGGAGGGGACTGACTACCGTACCATTGCCGACCGCTACATTACTACCTTTGATGAGGATATGGACCGGCTGGGGATGCTGCGTCCCACCATCGAACCCAAGGCAACGGATCATATTGACGACATTATCGCCATTATCCTGAGCCTGATCAAAAACGGCCATGCCTATGCAGCGGACAAGGATGTCTACTTTGCGGTAGAGAGCTTTCCGGAGTACCTGAAACTTTCAGGCCGTAACCTTGAAGATATGCTGGCAGGCGCCCGGGTTGACGTGGATGAGCGCAAGCGGAACCCGATGGATTTTGCGCTCTGGAAAGGATCCAAGCCGGGTGAGCCGTGGTGGGAGTCCCCCTGGGGCAAGGGAAGGCCCGGCTGGCATATTGAATGCTCTGCCATGAGCATGCGTTTTCTGGGACCATCCTTTGATATCCATGGAGGCGGCAAGGATCTTGTCTTTCCGCACCACGAAAACGAGATCGCCCAATCCGAATGCGCCAACGGCTGTCAGTTCGTCAAATACTGGCTGCATAACGGGTTTGTGAATATCAACAGCGAGAAGATGAGTAAGTCGCTGGGCAATTTCTTTACTATCCGTGAAGTGCTGGAGCTGTTTGACCCCGAGACTCTGCGTTTCTTCATTCTGCAGGCGCACTACCGTTCTCCGCTGGACTATTCCGACCAGAACCTGTACGAAGCACAGGCCGGTTTGAGCAGGATCTACGAGGCGCTGGCCGGGCTTGACAAGGCCTTAGCAGAATCCGCTGATGAAACAGCTCAAATTCCATCTGCAGCGGAGTTTGAAGAAAAAGTTACGGTACTGATGCCGCGCTTCAGGGAGGCGATGGATGATGACTTCAACACGGCCCAGGCATTGGGGGTGCTGTTTGACACGGTCCGGACCCTGAACCGTTTTCTGGCTGAAGGGGGCGGCAAAAGCAGCGCCGGTCGCAGTCTGCTGGAGCAGCTGAAGGGGTCGGTTGCCGAGATCGGTACGGTGCTGGGCCTGTTCCTGACCAGGCCTGCCGATTGGCTGGCAGCCCGCGCAGCCGAAAAGGCGCAGCAGCTGGTGATCAGTGCGGAGGAGATTGAGGCGCTGCTGGCAGAGCGGGCTGAAGCCCGAAAAAACAAGGATTTCAAACGGAGTGACGAGATCCGTGATCTCCTGTTGGCGCAGAACATTCAGTTGTTGGATACGCCGCAGGGAACGTCCTGGAAGGTGAAATAACAGCAGAGTCAACACAGGCGAGAGGCAAGGGTCGGAAAAAGATCAATTCTTGGTCCTTGGCCCTTGCCCCTTCCTTTTCCCGTGGTATGCTGGTACCGGAGCCTGCCGAATGGAGACCATAACAACAACAGACTGGGAATGCTGCTGGGACCGTGACGTCATTGCCATGGG
>CAZOTC010000254.1:0-4186 GCA_964582605.1 uncultured Geobacter sp.
CCGAGCATGAACAGTCGTTTGATGCCGATCCGGTCTCCCAGTGTGCCGAATACCAGCAGGAGTGCCGTAACGGTCAGCTGATACGACATCACCACCCATGAAACCGCTTCGGTATCGGCCTTGAAATAGCCTGATATGGTAGGAAGCGAGATATTGACGATATAGGAATCGGCATTGACCATGAAGGTGGCGAAGGCGATGCTGAAAAGGATCAGATGCCAGTTGCCGCCAGCCCCCGTTTTGTGAGGTGCATCCTGCCCTGCCATCTCAGACAAGGCTCATATCCAGTTTACCGGTGATCGAATACCGCACCATCTGTTTCAGGGTCATGCCGGCCAGCCCCAGCTTCCCGGCGGTTCTGCCGGTTTGCCAGTAGTCTTCACCATTTGCCATGCAGGCAATATTGACAATGGCGTCAA
The DNA here is from genome assembly GCA_964582605.1 of uncultured Geobacter sp. GTDB lineage: Bacteria > Desulfobacterota > Desulfuromonadia > Geobacterales > Pseudopelobacteraceae > Trichlorobacter. Next base: position 420 of record CAZOTC010000254.1, read on the forward strand.
GACGAGGAGTCGGGACACCGATCTGTCTGCCGATAGAGGCGATGGTGGCAAGGCCGTAAGGGATATCCTCGGTCACATAACGATGCTTCAGGCTGTCCGGCGCCATCTGCACGTTATGGGCCGACACCTGATACATCATGTCATAGGCGCTTTCCCCCTTCACCTTGTAGAGCACCTGCATGGTGTCCATAAAGGAATAGGTCTCGCGGCAAAGCTGCTTGGCCACCTCCATCCGCTCCTGATCAACCGCCTCCATGATCCGGCCGACTGAAGGGGTGATATCATAGTGAGAGTTGCGGTAAGGGCCGATCTGCTCGATCCGGCTCATGTTCATCAGGGTGGAGATCGGGTGGATGATCAGACCGGGGGCATCAATACTGGTCTGCAGCACCCCCATGCTGGGGGAAAGCTGGGGATAGAGATCGGTCAGGGTCCAGAGCGCCTCGGCGGTCCGGGCTGCCGGCAGGGCGGCAAAGGGTAGTTCCTCTTTGGCTGCCTTGATGTTGACATGCCCCAACCCCTTGGTCTTGGCGGCAAAGATGAATGAGCTGGTCTCGCCGATCAGGAAATCATCGGTCCTGCCGGCCATCCGCAGCATCTTGGCAAAGGCCAAGGTACCGAATTTGCCGGGGTTGAAGACCACTATCTGCCCCTTTTCCCCGTGCTCTATTATGGCCTGCATATACGGTTCCTGGGCAAAGGCCGGCACCACCACCATCACCACCTCGGCCCCCTTCAGGGCGGCACTGATGTCGGTGGTCATCAGAGCCGGCTTTGCAAAGCCCACCGGCGCTCCGCTGGAGGTGATACCTTCCACCATGATCCCGCCAAAGGCCATCAGCAGCTGCAGATTGGTGGCATGGTCAGGCGTTGCCGCCAGCCGCACCTCGTGCCCTGCCAGCGTCAGATCACCGGCCATTGCAATACCGCCATGTCCTGCACCCAGAATTGCTACCTTCATAATCTCACCTCGTCAAAATCTTAAGTACACAAACTGTTTTGACAGTATGCCACAGCCTGAATAAATGTGAAGCTGATCTGTAAAAATTTATCAAACGCCATAAAACGCGGATTGACGGCATCAGGGCAAGAGCGTATGGTGTTTTTTCATCTTATTGCCTGATTTTATTGCAACCAGCCTTGATTAACGAGGACGGCATGAGGTCCGAACCGGAAAACGAACCGTTAGTGCTTGCTCACTACCGCAGCCTGCGTCAACGGGTCATCTTCAGTGTTGCACTGCTCCTTGCGGTCTTGTTCGGCCTGTCACTCTGGAACGGCTACAACGGCTATCAGGTTGCCGTGACCAATGCCGAACACCAGTCCCAAAGCTACGCCCGCGCCCTGAAGGAACATGCCGAACGGGCCATTTCTGAAGCAGACCATGTCCTGCTGGCAACTATCCGTCAGATCGAAACCGCCGGCGGCCTACAAACCCTTGATCGCAGCAAACTGAGCCGCCTGCTGAAGACGCACAACGCAAACATCCCCCCCCAGATAAAAGCCATTACCGTTGCAGGGCCTGACGGCAAGGTGCTGGGCAGTACCTTTGACCTGACCGACCCGTTGCCTGATATTTCCAAACGCACCTACTATCTCCATCATCGGGACAACCCGGGGACCGACATGCATATCAGTCCTCCGGTGCAATCAATTGTCACCGGCCAATGGGGGTTCATTCTGTCACGGCGGCTTGAAACTGCAGCCGGTACGTTTGAAGGTGTTGCGCTGGTATTTTTCGACATCAACTACTTTGAGCAACTCTACAGCTCGATCGTAGAGGGACGTAACGGGCGCTTCAGCCTGGCCACCACCACCGATGGCGATTATCTTGTGCTGGTCCCTTCTGACGAAAAGGTCTATGCCAGCGGCAAGAAAACCGCTGCCTTTTTCCGCAAATACGTTGAGGAGAAACCATTTCGGACCTACCACAACAAAAAGTCAAACATTGCCCATGAATACCGGATCGTTTCCTACTACAAGCTCGAACAGTACCCGGTGGTGGCAATCACCTCTTTTGGCAGAGACCAGGCCATCGCGGACTGGAAAGAAACCATCATCAAGCAGGCCATTACCACCTTTCTGCTTGGTCTGCTGGTTCTGCTGCTGACCCGTATGCTGCTGAGCCGGATTAAACAGCTTGATCTGACCAACCATCTGTTGCACGAACAGCGGGAAGAACTGCGTGAGGCAAAAGAGGCGGCTGAAACGGCAACCCGGGTAAAGAGTGAGTTTCTGGCCAATATGAGTCACGAGATTCGCACCCCGATGAATGCCATCATTGGCCTGACACAGCTGGCTCTTGATGCGGACCTGCCGCCACAGCAACGTGAGTACCTGCAGCGGATCGATTACGCATCAGGCAATCTTATGGAAATAATCAATGACATCCTTGATTTTTCCAAGATAGAGGCCCACAAACTGACCATCGAACAGCAGCAGCTGAATCTGCCTGAACTGGTGCAGCGGTCTATCAAGCTGTATCTGCCGACGGCACAGGCAAAGGGATTGCAGATTGAGCTGATACCGTTGCCTGACCTTCCTGAAAGAGTTTCCGGAGACCCGCTCAGGATCGGCCAGATTCTGAACAATCTGATCAGCAACGCCGTTAAATTCACCGATCATGGAACGATTACGGTCAGTGCAGAACTGAAAGAACGGTTACCTGACAAGGCGGTGATCCTGTTCGAGGTGCGCGATACCGGTATCGGCATTGATGCAGAACAGACCGAGCAGCTGTTTCAGCCGTTTACCCAGGCTGACGGATCGATTGTACGTCGTTTCGGGGGAACAGGGCTGGGGCTTTCTATTGCACGCAATCTGGTTGAGCTGATGGGCGGCAGCATGACCGTGCACAGCGTACCCGGCTCAGGCAGCACCTTCGGTTTCACCTTAATCCTTGATCTGGCGGCAGCAGCATCACCACAGCCGAAACAGCTGCCTCCTTCCATTGCCGACCTTGCCGCCCCCATCCACGGCAGCCGTATCCTGCTGGTTGAGGACAATGAAGCCAACCGGTTTGTTGCACGTCAGCTCTTAAGCCGTGCCGGACTGATTATTGACAGTGCCGATAACGGCAAAGAGGCCGTGGAGAAAGTTCAAAACAACTCCTATGACCTGATTCTTATGGATATGCAGATGCCGGTGCTGGATGGGATTCAGGCAACTCTGCAGATCCGGCGTCTCCCTGCAGGGCAGAGCGTACCGATTATCGCCATGACCGCAGCGGCAAGTGAGGCCGACCAGAACTGCTGCCTGAAGGCCGGGATGAACGATTACATCAGCAAACCGATTGTCGCAACAGAGTTGCTGGAAAAAATGCGGCTGCATATCGCCACAGGAGGCTCGGATGCGTAATCTGCGTATTGGACTGACTGCAGTCCTGCCTGCGGTCATACTGTTCACCGGCTCAGCCCGGGCTGCAGCCATTGACCCGCTGACCCTGCAGCAGCTTCAGGAAACAATCAGACAGCAGCAGCAGCAACTGCAGCAGCAGGCTGACCAGATCAGGGCTCAATCCGAAGTATTGCAGAAGCTGCAGCAGCAGATTACAACGCTACAGCAGAAAACTGCCGTGCCGGCCCAATCGGCAACTGCCGGTCCAGCCCCGCCGCAGGCTGCATCCGGCCCACCGATACCGGTGGTAATCTCCGGCAACGACAAGATTAAACTGGCAATTTCGGGACAGATCAACCGGGCAGTGATTGTGGCAAATGACGGCTACAACAGCACCCTCTATCATGTGGACAACACTGTCAGCAACAGCC
>CAZOTC010000255.1:0-4169 GCA_964582605.1 uncultured Geobacter sp.
GTGAGCATGATCGACAACCTGCTTGACATTCACCGCTTTGAAGCAGGCAAGATCACGTTCCACAACACCCCGGCCAAACTGTCCGATCTGGTTCAAAAGGTTGTTTCAGGATTCAGCGGCATGCTGCACCATGATCAGATTCAGTTGCAGCTTGAACTGGAAGATACACTGCCGCTTCTGATGCTTGACCGCAACAAGTTTGCCCGTGTAACGGCAAACCTGCTTGCCAATGCCGCCAAATTTACCCCGCCTGGCGGCACTATCAGCGTGCGTTGTTACTGCGGCGTGTCGGAACAGTCAAAGCTGGCGGTTATGCTGAGCATCAAGGATACCGGCAAAGGAATTGCAACGGTTGACCTGCCGGTGATCTTTGACCGCTTCATGCAGGCACGGAACCACAGCGGACGGGGCAGCGGCGGATGCGGCCTTGGTCTGGCGTTCTGCAAAATGGTAGTCGAAATGTACGGAGGGTCTATTTCTGTTTACAGTCAGGAAGGGGTCGGCAGTGAATTTATCATCACCCTGCCTGTTCCTGAAACCGAAAAGGAGGTTGCATGATAGTACGTATGCTTGTTGTCCTGCTGCTGGCCTGTCTTGTCCAGTTCGCACCTGAAACCGCCGCTGCATCCGGTATAGACCTTTCCAAGGCCCTGGTAATCGGCAACGGCCCCAAAAAAGTGCTGGAGTTTACCGACCCGGACTGCCCGTTCTGCCGCAAGGCATCAGCCTACTTTCACAAACGTAACGACATCACCCGTTATGTCTTCTTCACACCCCTGGCGATGCACCCCCATGCACGTCCCAAAGCGCAGCACATTCTTTCAGGCCCCAACAAGGCAAAACTGTACCACGAGGTTATGTCCGGCAGTGTTGACAAGCTGGACAGCAGCAAACTGGCAGTGACTCAGCAGGGGATCAGGCAGCTGGAGGAACAGCAGGCCATAGCCAAAAAGGCCGGTATTGACGCAACGCCGACCTTCATGATTATGGGAAGAATTATTGAAGGGTTTGATCTGCCGAAGATAGAGGAACTGCTGGGGAAGTAACCTTCGCGTGATAGAAACTATAGAATCAGGAACGAGGATGTTTTCGCAAGGTCAAGAAAGATGAGCGGTGACGCGGAGGCGTACGAACCGAAATCTGACGCAGAGATTGCGGAAAAAAAAGACCGTTCCTAATACTCCAGCGGCATCGCCTTGACCTGTTTAGCCGTAAACACCGGGCCATCCTTGCAGACGTAGATGTTACCCACATTGCAGCGGCCACACTTGCCCAGGCCGCATTTCATCCGGTTTTCCAGGGTGGTGTAGATCGCTTCATCATCAAAGCCCAGCTTTTCCAGCACCGGCAGGGTAAACTTGATCATTATCGGCGGACCGCAGACGAGTGCAATGCAGTTGTCCGATGACGGCGCCAGCTCATCCAGGACGGTTGGCACAAAACCGACCTTACCGTCCCACTCCGGGCCGTTACCTCCGGGATCAACGGTCTTGACCAGCCGTACATCATCACGCTGCTGCCACTCGGCAAGCTCCCGCTTATAGACCAGATCCGCTTCGGTCCGGGCACCATAGACAATGGTGATCTCGCCAAACTTATCCCGCCAGTCCAGACAGTTCCAGATCAGGGTCCGCAAGGGCGGCAGGGCGATGCCGCCGGTCACAAACAGCAGATTTTTTCCGAAGAACTGCTCGATCGGAAAGGAGTTGCCGTAGGGACCGCGCACCCCCATGGTGTCACCCACTTCAAGCCGCCGCAGCGACTCCGTTACTCGACCCACGCCACGGAAACAGCATTCGATGTACCCTTTGCGTGTTGGCGACGAGGCGATACAGAAGGTGGATTCTCCTGCCCCAAAGGCAGAGTACTCGGCAAATTGACCGGCCCTGAAGGTGAACTTTTCCCGCACCTGCTCGTCCTGAAACACCAGTCTCAGGGTTCGTACATCGGGGGTCTCGTCAATTACCTCTTCAACGGTGGCAAGGTAGGGGAGGTAAATATTTTTGTTATGATCACACATGAAAACCTCAGGTTAAGGTTGAGGTCAAGGTTGAGGAAAAATGCTTAACCTGAACCTTAACCTAGGCCTGTTTCTCAATCTCTTCCAGCACCCCGGCAATATCGATCCCCACCGGGCAGATTCTTATGCAGCGCCCGCATCCGGTGCAGAGGGTCTGGCCAAATTTGTCGTCGTAGTACTTAAATTTATGCATGATCCGGTTGCGATAGCGCTTGGGCTGCAGATCGCGGGGATTGTGACCCGAGGCGTGGTGGGTGAACTTCCAGAACCCGCAGGCGTCCCAGAATTTACGGCGTTTACCGGCCTTTTCGGTCCCTTCGTCAATAATATCAAAACAGTGACAGGCCGGACAGACAAAGGCGCAGGAACCGCAGCCGACGCAGCGAACCGCAATACTGTCCCAGGCAGGATCTTCAAAGTGCTGATCCAGCCAGGCCTTGATCTTTTTCAGGTCAAAGGGAGTGGCAGCAGGCTGGGCCAATGGCAACGGTTTGGTGCCATCAGGCTCTGAAAATCGATCCTTCCAGGTTTCAAGAAAAGAGAGACCTTTCTCACTGCTGCTTTCCGCAAGAAAACCGCCCCCTTCCAGCGGAGTAAACAACAGGTCTGATCCCTTTGGATCATTTGGTGACAGGCCTACTGCGCTACAGAAACAGGCGTCATCTGCCGCAGTACAGGCAAGGCCGATAATGGTGGTCTTGTTCCTTCGCTCCAGAAAGAACTGATCCTTGTAATCCCAGGAAAATACCGCATCCAGCACCGGAACAGCAGCGGCATCGCAGGGGCGCACACCGAACAGTACGGTCTCGGGAAACCGGGCAGGATCGACATCAGACAGGGCGATCTGCTGCCCTTCTTTACGATATTCCAGCAGATCTTCACAGACCGGGAAAAAGGCCTCCTTGACCGAACGGCGCGGCAGTTCATCCATCACCAGATCCGATGCAGAGGAAAGCGGTTCGTACAGCAGGGTTCCGGCAGACATGCGAGGACCGACTACCCGCTGCCCTTTCAAAAGCAGACTGTCCAGCAACAGGCGCAGGTTGGCTTCAGTGATCTGTTTCAGCATAGATGGCATCTTTCCTACTAACGGATAAACGACTGGTCATCATCTTCACGATAACTGTTGAGTGGTCCTGCATCCCGCACCTCGAAGCCGGCCTCGCTGTTAAACAGCTCTTTCAGCTCTTTGGCCATCTTGCGGTTCAGCAGGTTGAGCGGGATATCCATCGGGCAGACCCGTTCGCATTCAGCGCAACCGGCACAACGACCGGCAAGATGCATGGCACGCACCAGATGCCAGGCAACGTTGCCGGATGGGCGCGGCGTCTGTTCAACCATCTGGGGACGGTTGCGATCACAGAGACACTGCTCGCAAAAGCAGAACGGGCAGACCTGACGGCAGGCATAACACTTGATGCATTTGCTGAACTGTTCCTTCCAGAAATCCCAACGTTCGGCAGGCGACATCGCCTCAAGCCGGGCGATCTCTTGGGCATAGCGGGCCTCAAGCGCCGGCATCGTTGCCGGTGCTATCGCCGGTACAAAATCACAGCCGACCGGCAACCGGTCGGTACATTCGCGACATTTGGCAGCAATAGTGTCAGTGTTGAGCTCTGCAGCCGGTTTGAGCAACGAACCGAGCACACCACTGCAGGGAATGCCGATCAGGTAGAGGTTTTCCCGTTTCAGCTGCGATTCCCCCAGCAGTCCTATCAGTGCCTTCAGGTCGCAGCCCTTGACCACAATCCCGATTCTGCCGGTCTTGGACACATCTTTCTTGGCCTTGGTCAGATAAACCACCAGATCGTTCAGGCAGGCTGCACTAAAGATCAGCTGTTCTGCATCCTCTGCCCTGGTCAGGACAATCGGCTGGGTAGAGCCTTTGCGTCTGCCGGCGGCATAGCCGATAACGGCAGAGACCGTGCCGTCCGACAGGATGCGTCGCGCCTCTGCTCTGACGGCATCGGTTATGGCGCTATAGCTGGAGGTATCAATCGTTTGGGTCATCTTACATCGCCTCGTAGGCTGCCTGCAGGTCAGCGCTGATCAGATTACCTGACCACTGTTCTTCCAACACAAGATCCTTGAACTCCACCATCGGCCCCATGGCGCGTACCCGCTCGGTCAGGTCGGTCACCACCTCAAC
>CAZOTC010000256.1:0-4157 GCA_964582605.1 uncultured Geobacter sp.
GGAGATGCCGACCGATTGACGCATCTCAACAAGAACAGGAGGCAACACAATGAGTATCACATCAGCAATGTACGCCGGCGTATCAGGTCTGCTGGCCAACGCCGAAGGTATTAACGTTATCGGCAACAACCTAGCCAACGTGAATACCGTTGGTTTTAAAAGTGGACGAATGCTTTTTTCCGATATGATCTCTGCATCCGCGCAAAACAACTCACAGATTGGACGAGGTGTTCAGATTCAGAAGGTCGATAATATCTATGCTCAGGGAGCCTTTGAAAACAGCGAGGTTGTTACTGACGTAGCTCTCCAGGGGAACAGTTTTTTTGCATTGGCATCACCGACACAGGACGATGCAACTCCGGTTGCAACACAGGATTTGGCCTATCTGTCTCGAGCCGGGGCTTTCAGGGTTAATAGTACCTACAACCTGATCAACCCAGATGGTTACAAGGTGCTTGAATCGGCAACGGGGTTGCCGATTAAATTTGTTTATGTTGATGGAGCAACCGCAGGTGACTTTGCCAAGGTCACGAGTATTGATAACCAAGGAGTCATAACCTATCAGGATTTTGCAGGTAACACGTTTTATTATAACGGGAATGGTGGGGCAGTGTTGCCGGCAACAACGGCAAACTACGCAACCGCTCTTGCCAACGGTACTATTGCGGTTATAAGTCCGACAAACCCGCTAGGCTTGATCAAAATTGGTGGAACATTGTTTACCAGTAGTGCAGATACAGGAATACCAACTGCAGCCTTTGATGTGACGACCAACCGTGCAAACGGGACATCAGAGAAAATATATTCCAACTCCCTCGAACAGAGTAACGTGGATATGGCAGCCCAGTTCGTTAAAATGATCCTGACCCAGCGGGCCTACTCTGCTAATTCGAAGACAATAACCACGTCTGACGAGATGACGCAGGAGATCTTGAACCTTAAACGTTAAGCGTTTCTGAAGCTGAATAAATTTAGCGGCCCCCGTTAGACTGCATTGTGTGTTGCAGCTGGCGGGGGCGTAGTTGTTGTTAAGGATATGAACAAGTTTACTGCAAGTAGTTGCAAAATGCTGTTTTTCGTTTTAAATATGCTATGCTGTGCCGAATACTGGTAATCATAGGCACCCTGCGGAGGAACAAATGGCAAAAGAAGAACAGGCGGCTGCCGACGCCCCGGCAGAAGGCGGCAGCAAAAAGAAGTTGTTTATCATTATAGGTGCGGCTGTACTGGTGCTGGTTATCGGCGGTGTTGTTGCGTTTATGATGATGGGCAAGGGAGATAAAAAGAAAGAGGGGGCTGATGCCCATGGTGCGCCTGCAGCAGCCGGCGGACACGGCGCTGCTCCTGCTGCAGATGCAGGTGGGCATGGTGGGGCTGCAACGCCTGGCGTTTCAACGGTATTTTCCCTTGAACCCTTTATTGTCAATATTTATGACGGTCAGGATCTGCGCTACTTAAAGGTCAAGATCGAGCTTGAAATGGCCAATCCAGCTGTCAAGCCGGAGCTGGAGGGACGGCTGGCTGCAATACGTGACGCCATTCTGGTGGTATTAACCACCAAAACCCTTCAGGAAGTTCAGGATGTGCAGGGGAAAAACCAATTGAGGGAAGAGATCCTGGCGGCTATCAGTAAAATTGTGGCTCAGGGCAAGGTCAGTAAGATTTATTTTACTGATTTTGTTGTCCAATAGTCTGATCGGATTGTCCTGATGGCCATGGAAAAGATCCTGAGCAAAGCCGAAATTGAAGCGCTGCTGAATGCAGTCTTTGACGGCAGGATTGAGCCTGAAAAGGAGCTGTCCAAGGCAGAAGGGACAGCAGTCAGCTACGATCTTTTCAATACTGAAGCCTACCGTGGCTTTGTGCCGAACCTCGATATTGTCTATGACGGGTACATTCGCTTTAACCGGATTACCTTGTCAAACCGATTGCGTAAGGCTGTTGAAATAAAGAAGGTTGGAGCACGCTCCTACAAATTCGATGATTTTTTACAAACCCTGCCTACACCGGTCTGTATGGCCATCTTCAAGCTTGAACCGTTAAAAGGTGCAGCTTTGGTTGCCATGGACGCCCCTTTGGCCTTTTCGATTGTTGACAGTGTGTTGGGAGGAACAAGTAAGTCAGCCCTGACATTGAACCGGCTTTTTACCAACCTTGAATTGCGGCTGGTTGAGATGGTGCTGACGGATGTGCTGTCAGATCTGGAGAAGGCCTGGGCGCCGCTCTACCCGGCAAAACTGAACCTGCTCAGGATGGAGATGAACCCGCGTCTGGTGACAATCGTACCGCCTGAATACCAGGTGGTGACCATGACGATCAAGGTCCATATTGAGGAAACGGTCGGCACCATGATCTTTGTCGTTCCGATTATGACGATTGAGCCGATTCGTGACAAACTCAAAGAGGGAATGCAGTTTGACCTGATGGCCATTGACCCTCAGTGGTCCTACCGTCTTTCCTCAGAAATCCTTGATGCTCCGCTTGAACTCTCTGTAGAGCTGGGTAATGCGACCATCTCTCTTAGAGACCTGCTTGAACTTAACGTCGGTGACACCCTGATGCTGGACAAACCCTGTACCAGTGAGCTGCTTGTAAAAATAGAAGGCGTACCGAAATATCAAGGTGTCCCCGGTGTCCGACATGGCAACAAGGCGATGCAGATCAGCGACATTCTTTCAAATAAAGGAGGTAAGGCGTGAGTGACAAGTCTGATGCTGCAGAAGCTGAACTTGAACGGAAAAACCTTGAGTTCATACTTGACATACCATTGCAGGTTACTGTGGAGCTTGGACGAACCAAGCTGCTGGTGAAAGATGTTCTGCAGCTAAACCAGGGAGCTGTGGTAGAGTTGACCAAACTTGCTGGTGAACCTCTTGATATTTTTGTTAACTCAAAACTGGTTGCACGTGGCGAAGCAGTTGTGGTGAATGAAAAATTTGGTGTGCGCCTGGTTGACATTGTCAGTCCTAACGAACGTGTGGAGAAGATTTTGTGAGTATCCGGAGCCTGCCTTTGCAGGTTTTGTTTTTGTTCCTGATTCCGGTAGGAACATCTGCATCTGCAGGGCAGCACGATGGAGGTAATTTCAGCTTTCTCGGCAGTTTTTTGCAGATGATTGCTGCACTTGTTCTGGTTGTCGGGCTTATTCTTCTGGTCTACTATGTAACAAGCAGATTAATGCGTAAGATTCCGGTATTCAGACCGGAAAACCAGCACATCCGAGTTGTGGAAGTACGATCCATGGGGCCCCGTAAAGCTCTGATACTGATCGAAATTGCAGGTGAGTATCTTTTGCTTGCCAGTAGCGGCGAACAGTTAACCCTGATCAAGCAGATTACTATGCTTGAAGAAATTGAAGTGATTCAAACTGCTGAAAAAACCTCATTTCTTTCATTTCTGAAACGTGCGACAACTCATACCTGAGTGAGACAGAATGTCCGGATAAAATTGATGCCTATTCGCCATGGTAAATATTTTTGGTTTCAACTGTTGCTGCTCCTGATGGCAATCAGTATGAGCGTTCAAGTTGTCGGTGCTGAACCTGTACCTCTGCCATCACTCAATATAGGCGTCGGGACTGCGACAAAGCCGGGTGAAGTGGCTACCACCATTCAGATATTCCTGCTGCTGACAGTCCTCTCGCTTGCCCCTAGCCTGTTGATAATGACAACATCATTTACCCGGATCGTGGTGGTGCTCTCTTTTCTGCGCACTGCGCTGGGAACCCAGTCGGCCCCTTCAAACCAGATCATCCTTGCCCTTTCTCTGTTTTTAACGTTTTTTATTATGACACCGGTCTGGCAGCAGATTAACCGCGAAGCGTACCAGCCGTTCAGGGCAGGTACACTATCCCAGGAACAGGCTTTTGAAAAGGCAGTTCAGCCGGTCAGGAAATTCATGCTTTCCCAGACCCGTGAAAAGGATCTGGGGCTTTTTGTGAGTCTGTCAAAACAGGGCAGGCCTAAAAATGCCGACGACATTCCTACGCTGACCATCGTCCCGGCCTTCATGATTTCTGAGCTCCGCACTGCCTTTCAGATCGGTTTTCTGATCTTTATTCCGTTTATCGTGGTAGATATGGTTGTGTCCTCAGTGCTTATGTCAATGGGGATGATGATGCTGCCACCAGTTATGATCTCACTGCCGTTCAAGATTCT
>CAZOTC010000257.1:0-4139 GCA_964582605.1 uncultured Geobacter sp.
CGCCCCAACGCCATGGCCAGCCAGGCATACTCCACCGTCACCAGGATGGTCATGGTCCAGAACACCAGCGACAGGATGCCGTAGACATTGGTCAGCGTCGGCTTGGTCATGGCAAAGACAATGGTCAGGGTATAGATCGGGCTGGTACCGATATCGCCGAACACCAGACCCAATGCCTTGATGATACCGCCCCAGAAGGAATCTTCGTGTTTGTGGGTCATGCAACTTCCTGAGGTATACGTTAGTAACGGCAGAGCCGCTCTATTGCGCTTATACTCCAAGACGTTTCATTTTACCAGAGGATCACCTATCAAAAAATCTATCAAAAGGAACCTCTTGCAAAATGTCATGAGGAAGGCTGGATACAAGGCGCACGGCGCGAAACGACTGAGACGTAACGAATAGTTAGGCGAAGAAGCGAGTACCGCGCAACGCAGTAGACAGCCTCCGCAGCAGTTTTGCAAGAGGCTCAAAGGTCTCTGAAAAATGGGTGGGGCACCTTGTAATCCGGTCGGACTGCGCTACAATTTCATTTTATGCAGATGAACTGAAGTCTCCCTGGTTTGTACGACTGTCCGGAGCCCCCATGTTCTTCCAAAGCCTGCACAAGCTGTTGTTAAGCAGTCTGCGTCGCCAGTTGATCGTCGGTGTTGCCGTGGTGCATGCCCTGATGATGGCGCTGTTCATTGCCGATCTGACCCGTATTTTACCAGCAAATTCAAGTCGCAGGGGACGGGAATGGGGCTGTACCTCTCCAAGTTGATTATTGAGCACCATATGGGGGGAACCATTCGGGTAAACAACTACCGCAGCGGCACTGAAGTCAGTATACTGCTCCCTCTGAGGCTGTCTGAACAACGTCCGGATGAAGAGGAAGGCCCATGAGCACCTGGAAAAAGATCATGATTGTGCTGTTGCTGCTTGCCCTCGGTTGTCGTGATCCTCAGCCGGAACAGCAAGGGCCCCGCTATAGCAGCGTACCGGCTAAACGACATGACGCGGTTTTTTCGTTTGCCGTGCATCCGTTGCATAATCCCCAGAAGCTGACCCAGGCCTATCAACCGTTGATTGAGTATCTCAACCAACGCTTGCAGGGAGGTCGGCTGGTTCTTGAGGCATCGCGTGATTACGGTAATTATGAGGAAAAAATTCGGTCAGCATCCCCCCATTTTCTGCTGCCTAACCCCTGGCAGACGCTCCAGGCCATGAGGCACGGCTACAGTGTCATTGCCATGGCGGGAGCATCTGAAGATTTCAGGGGGATCTTTGTGGTTAGAAAGGACAGCAAACTGACGCATCCAGCCGACCTGAAAGGAAAGGCGGTCAGTTACCCATCTCACACGGCCCTGGCAGCCTGCATCATGCCGCAGTATTTTCTGCACCAGCATGGTATCCGGGTCACCACCGACATTGTGAACCGGTATGTGGGGTCCCAGGAATCTTCAATCATGAACGCCTATCTGGGCCAGACCGCTGTCGGCGCCACTTGGCCGCCACCCTGGCGCGCCTTCCAGAAGGATCACCCGGCTGAAGCGGCGCAGCTGAAGGTGATCTGGGAGACACCGCATCTGCTTAATAATTCGGTCATGGCCCGACATGACCTGCCGGTTGAAATCCGGGATCAGATTCGCGCCGCCTTGACGACCCTGCAGGATTCTACAGAGGGCCGTCAGATCTTGAGCGGTATGGAAACGGCACGGTTCACCCCTGCCAAAGATGCCGACTACGAACTGGTCCGCAGTTACATCACTCGTTTTGAGCGAGAGGTGCGGTCGGTTGAACAGCCGTAGCCGGTTAAGGTCATTGTCCGTCGCAATCGACACATGCTGATTACTCTTGCCTCAACGCGACAAAAACCGTAGCCTTCCCCCTGTTACAACATTATCTCTATGGAGCAGGATTACATGCAACAGACTGTGGTTGCCCTGAAGATTGACGTTGACACCTATGTCGGCACCCAGGAAGGTGTGCCGGTGCTGCTGGACCTGCTGGACCGCTACAATGCCAAAGGGACCTTCTATTTCTGCCTGGGGCCGGACCATACCGGCCGTGCCCTGCGACGTATCTTCCTCCATAAAGGCTTTCTGCAAAAGGCGTTGCGTTCCGGTGCTCCTTCTGCCTACGGCCTCAAGACCATGCTCTATGGCGTCCTGCTGCCGGGGCCGGTGATCTATAAAAAATGTGCAGAAGTTATGCGGCAGACTGAACAGCAGGGACATGAGGTGGGTATCCATGCCTGGGACCATACCAACTGGCATGATTTCCTGCTTAAAAGCGATCTGGGCTTTGTCAAATCAGAGCTGGGCCAGGCAGCCAACGGCTTCAAGCAGGTCTTTGATCGACTGACCACCACCACGGCAGCGCCGGGCTGGACTGTTTCAGCGGACTCTCTGGCCCTGCAGGACCAGATGGGACTCTCCTATTGCAGTGACAGCCGGGGCAGCCATCCCTATTACCCGGTGATAAACGGCCGGCGTTTCTCCACCCTGCAGATCCCCACCACCCTGCCCACAGCCGATGAGCTGCTTGGGCGTAACGGCCTGACACCCGAGTCCCTGCCCGACTACTACCTGCAGCAGCTAAAACCGGGCCTGAATGTACTGACCATTCACACCGAGCTGGAAGGGGGCGTGATCCGCAGCTCCTTCAGCCGCCTGCTGGAGCTGCTGCAACAAAACAACATCCCCTGCATCACCTTGGCCGAGGCACGAGAACAGGTTGTTGATGCTCCAGCGTGCCACCTGAGTATGGGGATGATTGCAGGGCGTTCCCTGCCGGTGGCGCTGCAGGGTGACGAGGTGGCAGCATGAAGCCCCGTTTTTTCCGGGTTGGCCGTGGCCAGCATGCCTACCTGACCTTTATTGTCGAGTCCTATGAAGGGATCTGCACCGTCAGCACCGTGGATAATGCCCAAGGGATCGTCCGGGTGTTGCCGTCCGAAGGCCAGGAAGACGACCTGGAGGGGTTGATTCGCGCCCTACAGGAAGAGATTGGCATGGAGGAGGTGGCATGGACCGCCTGATGATCATCCTATTCTGTCTGTTTCTGTCTGCTGCCTCAGGCTTTGCCGGTGTCACGCCCGGCATTGATGTTCTGGCCCGTCGCAACTTTGACCTGCTGCAGGGCAAGCGGGTCGGTCTGATCACCAACAACACCGGGCGTGCTCTGAACGGGACCAGCAGCATTGACCTACTGGCACAGGCCCCCGGTGTCAAACTGGTTACACTCTTTTCACCGGAACATGGCATCCGGGGCGATTCAGACGTCAAGCTCTCCTCAAGCACCGACAAACGTACCGGCCTGCCGATCTACTCACTCTACGGCGCAAGCTGCCGCCCCACAGCAGAGATGATGACCGGCATCCAGACATTGGTTTTTGATATCCAGGATATCGGCGCCCGTTTTTACACCTACATCGGCACCCTGCACCATGCCCTGCTGGCGGCCAAACAGCAGGGGATTCCTCTGGTGGTACTGGATCGACCCAATCCTCTGGGCGGCATGGTGGTTGAAGGAGCGGTGCCCGACGCCGGCGAAGTGGCGCGTCGCATTGCTGCAGACAAGACCGGCTGCCGTTCGCTGACTGTAACCCATCCGATCCCCACCCGCCACGGCCTGACCCTGGGTGAGCTGGCGAACCTGATTAACAGTGAGGCAGGTATCCATGCCAAGCTGCAGGTAGTCAGTATGGAAGGCTGGAGACGTGATATGCTGTGGCAGGATACCAATCTCCCCTGGATCAATCCATCTCCCAACATGAAAGATCCGCTGGCTGCCTTGCTCTACCCCGGCTTTGGTCCGCTGGAGGCCACCAATCTTTCCGTAGCCAGGGGCACCGACAAACCGTTCCACCGCTATGGCGCACCGTGGCTGGACCCGGCTGCTGTCCTGAAAAACCTGCCAGACCTGCCCGGCCTGCGGTTTAGCGCCACCAGTTTTACCCCCACCGCCCCCGGACATCCCTATCAGGGCAAACCATGCAACGGCGTAGAGGTCACCATCACTGACCTGCAGGCAGCCAACCTGCCGTTGGCCGGACTCTGGCTGGTCCGCGCCATCCAGCAGGCACATCCGAAGCAGTATCATGCTGCCGGTGGTTTTTACGGCATGCTGGGGGATAACCGGGCCTGGAAGCTGTT
>CAZOTC010000258.1:0-4102 GCA_964582605.1 uncultured Geobacter sp.
CTGCATCTACCTGATATGTCAGACAGGCTTGTTTCTTGGATGCGTGAAAAACAGCTGAAAAACCGGGAAAAAAGAGTTGCAGCCTCAAAATCACTGTGCTATAAACCAATTTCATTTCTGCGCTGTTCTTATTTTATAACTGTTCTATATATGTGGGGTTTTTTATGACTAAGGCTGATATTGTTGAACGGATTCATCAAAAAATTGGGCTCTCAAAAAAAGAGTCTGCAGAGATGGTGGAGATGGTCTTCGGTATCATGAAAAATACCTTGGAGGCCGGTGAAAAAATCAAGATTGCCGGTTTTGGTAATTTTGTTGTGAAAGAGAAGGCAGACCGGCGCGGGCGCAACCCCCAGACAGGCGAAGCTATTACTATTTCTGCACGCAGAATATTGACCTTCAAGCCAAGTCAGGTTCTGAAAAACGGCATAAATGACGAAGAATAATCCGGTGTAACGGGTAGGGTATGCTTGAAGAGATTCCGGACAAAACCTACTTTAAAATCGGTGAAGTTGCTGCTCTGGTACAGTTAAAGACCTCGGTTCTCCGCTATTGGGAAACCGAGTTCTCTTTTTTAAGCCCTGAAAAAAGTTCAACGGGCCAGCGACTCTATACCAGGAGCCAGATAGAAACAATACAGCAGATCAAGCAGCTGCTGTATCATGAAAAGTATACGATTGAAGGGGTGCGCAAGAAGCTTTCCCCTTCCCGCAAATCCCCGCCAATGCAACAACTATCCCTTCTCCAATCTGCTTCTGTTGAACCACAGGAACTGCTTAAACAGATAAAGCTGGATTTACAGGCACTCCGTGCTTCTCTTGAAGCGTAATGCTGTTCAGCAATACTGTGGCTAGAGCCTGATCAGATCCTCGTGTTCTTCATCATGGGGATTGATGTGAATCATCACATCCCCAACATTCTGAAACCGTTTGAAGATCAGTCGCTTGACTTCAGTTGCCACAGCATGGGACTTCTTAACGGTCATCTCCGGGTCCATCTCCAGTTTAAGATCAATGATGATGTACTGCCCTGATCTGCGTGCCCGAATCTCGTGTACATGTTCAACATGGGGCACCGATTCAGCCAGCTCTGTGACTTCCTGAATATACTCTCCATGAACCGTTCCATCCATCAGGTCGTGACAGGCGCCACGCAAGGTTTCCCAGCCGATATGCAGAATAAAGAATGAGGTAACCCCGGCAGCCAAGGGGTCCATAATCCCCCAGCCAAGTACTGCCCCGGTTACTCCCCCCAGTGTTGCCACAGAAGTCAGGGCATCTTTACGGTGATCCTGGGCAATAGCCAGCAGAGAGGGGCTTTCAAGCTGTTTTCCCGTTACAGTTGAATAGCGATAGAGCCACTCCTTGATTGCTATAGTCACCACAGCAGCAGCAACAGCAACCCAGCCGGGTGACTGAAAATCGTGACGAATGACGGCCTGTACCGCATCAATCAGGATCCAGATGCCGGTTGCACAGATCACCAGCGAAATCAACAGAGCTGCCAGGGATTCAGCCCGACCATGACCGTAGGGGTGCCGTTCATCATAGGGTTGCCTCCCCAATCTCAAGGCGACCATGGTACTGCCGATGGCAATGAAGTCACAGGCTGACTCAATACCATCGGCAAAGACCGCGTCGGATCGTCCCCAGTAACCGGCAGCCAGTTTCAGCACCATCAACAGTGCATTAACCCAGAAGCCAACCTGAATTATCCGTTCGGCTGTATCAAACCGTTCATCACGTTTCATCAGCAGATCCGGCCTTTCGGAAATCCCTGATCTCAATTTTAAGCTGTTCCTGATTGTTCCAGGTATCCACCCTGATGGTACAGGCCAGATCAATCAGTTCTGGAACCGTCCGATTCGCCATGCCCCACCCTACAGCCCTTAACTGCAGCCGATCGTAACGAAGACGCAGCATCAAGTTGGCATCACCAAAACTGCGGACCTCTTGTACCTGTAACCCACGCAGCAGCAGCAAGGGAGTCTGGTTTCCCATGCCGAAAGGTCCCAACCGCTGCAGATCCCTTGCAAGCTGCAGGGTCAACTCGTCTGCAGACGGCTCTGCGTCCAGAAACAGCTCGGCGACAAGCTCCTGATCACCGATCCGAGCTCCGGCAGCCTGCTCAAATGCCTCTCTGAACGGGGCAATCCGGTCTGACAGCAGAGTAACACCAGCTGCGGCCCGGTGACCGCCGTAGCGTTTCAGGTGAACAGCACAATCATGAAGGGCATCCAGCAAATGGAATCCGTTGATACTGCGGCCGGAGCCCTTACTTGTTCCATCCTCAAGCTCTGCAATCAGAATGGCAGGCCGGTAATACCGTTCAACGATCCTTGAAGCAACGATACCCACAACCCCCTGGTGCCAATCCGGCGATGACAGCACAATACTTCTCCGGTCAGTCGTCCTTCCCTGTTCCTCCACCATCCTGACTGCCTGATCAAGGATCCTGCGTTCCATCTGCCGCCGCTCCTGATTGGCTGCATCAAGCTCTGCAGCCAGTTCGGACGCTTTGACGAAATCATCCGTCAACAGCAGCTCCACTCCCGGCACAGCACTTTCCAGGCGACCGGCAGCATTCAAACGGGGTGCCAGCTGAAACCCAACCTGACCGCTGCTGACCGCTCCTTTGATACCGGCAACCTGCTTCAAGGCTGTCAAACCACACCGACACCCATCTCCCATCCGTTGCAGACCTGCAGCAACCAGTAAACGGTTCTGATCAACCAGAGGCACCAGATCAGCAATAGTACCCAGAGCAACCAGATCAAGCCATTGGCGCAGATCCGGGCCGTTATCGCCAAAGGCCCCCTGATCACGAAGTCGGCTACGCAGTGCAACCAGCAGGTTAAAAGCCACGCCAACACCGGCCAGTCCTTTGAACGGATAGCTGCAATCCATGCGATGAGGATTAATGACAGAAGCTGCAGAAGGAAGCTCTGATAAAGGCTGGTGATGATCGGTAATGATCAGATCAAGCCCGATTTTCTGACAGAGACAAGCCTCTTCCAGTGCGGTGATGCCACAGTCAACCGTAACTGCCAGACTGAAACCATTCCCCCTGATCAGCCTGAGCGCCTCACTGTTCAGTCCATAGCCGTCTTCCATCCGGTTGGGAATATGGTAGCCGGCCATAATCCCCAGTGCTGCAAAACCTGATACCAGCAGAGCCGTGGCAGTAATGCCGTCAACGTCATAATCACCATAGATACAGACCTGTTCGGCCGTATCCCGGGCAGTAACCAGTCGTTGCACCGCCTGCTCCATCCCGGCCATCAGCAATGGATCAAGCATGGCAGCAAGAGTGGGAGTAACAAACGCCTGTGCCTGCTGCGGATCAACCATACCTCGACCGACCAGAACTCTGGCGGTGATTGGCAGCAGCCCGGTTGCTGCAACCAGATCAGCAACTGCTTGAGGGGCGGCCTGTTTAAGAATCCATTTTTTGTCCATTGCACAAACAGAAATCCCCCGACAAGCGGGGGATTTCAAAACCTTTCTGCTATTTTCCGGTTTCAAGCTGTTTCAGCATCTCCCGTGCTTGTCGCGCCAGTTCACTGGTCTGGTCTTTCTGCAGCAGTGATTCAAACACAGCCTTGGCCTTGGCAGGCTGCTTCAGATCAACAGAGTACACAATACCGGTATTAAATAGACTCTGCAGATGTTTAGGATCAAGTTTGTGCGCCTTTTCAAAATTGGCCAATGCCCGATCATAGAACCCCAGAGCACGAAACATAACCCCCTGATCGGTCAAAACATTTGCATTGTTGGGATCAAGCTCAAGGGCCTTGTTGTAAGCCTGTACCGACTTCTGTGCCTGGTTGGAATCAAAATAGTCATTTCCCAGCGTGATCCAGGCCTGCAGATTTTTCGGATCTTTTGCAGTCAACTGTTCAAGTTCGGCAATCCGGGCTGAAACCTGACCGGGATTCGGCATGGCGCCAGCCCCTTGCTGAACCGCCTGTTGTGAAACCGGTGCAGCAGAACCGGCCATAAACTTGCCGCCGACCAACACACCTAACAGGAACCCGATGATAAGACCTGCAACACCAATAATTGTTGTTTCCTTATTCATAGATAGCTCCCTAGGCCTTAGC
>CAZOTC010000259.1:0-4093 GCA_964582605.1 uncultured Geobacter sp.
GGCAGACCGTGCGTTCCTGAAGAACCCGCAACAGTTTTGCCTGGGCGTTCATCGGCAGATCGCCTACTTCATCAAGGAAGATGGTACTTTTGTCTGCCTGCTCAAATTTGCCGCGGTGGCTGCTGACTGCGCCGGTAA
Organism: uncultured Geobacter sp.; assembly: GCA_964582605.1. GTDB lineage: Bacteria > Desulfobacterota > Desulfuromonadia > Geobacterales > Pseudopelobacteraceae > Trichlorobacter. The sequence continues at coordinate 139 of CAZOTC010000259.1, forward strand.
AGGCGCCACGTTGATAACCGAACAGCTCTGATTCAACCAGATGCTCAGGTAGGGCGGCACAGTTGACGGTGATCATCGGCCGCTCATTGCGGGTGCTGTTACGGTGAATCGCTGCTGCCACCAGCTCTTTTCCGGTGCCGCTTTCGCCGGTAATCAGTATCGTTGATTCAAGGCGTGCCACTGCCCCGATGGTTTGAAAAACCGGTTGCATGGCAGAACTGATGCTGACAAATCCACTGAAGCTGCCGCAGGACATCCTTTGTTTAAGGGTCTGGTTTTCGTTCTGCAGCTGCTGACGTTCGGTGATGTCGCGGCTGATAAGAAGCGTTCCCAGATAGCTGCCGTCTGATGCAGTAACGGGATAGTAGCTGTTTTCAAAATAGGAGCCCTTTACTTCAATGACCCTGCGGGCCTGTTTGAGCGTGCCTTCCCGCAGTCCTTGCAGCAGATCTCTGATCCGGTCGGCCGAATTGGGTGAGTGAACTGAAACAATTGAGCGTCCAATAAAATTACAGGCCTTGATGCCTCTGATCCTTTCGGCAGCCGGATTGATAAATCGCAGGCAGTCATCTGCATCGGCAAAAATAATGCCGTCAACCATGTTGTCCAGTATCTGCTGATATATGCCTGCCGGAATCTGCATGATCACCTCGTTACCAAAAGGTAACATTTTCAGTGTAAAATTGCACGAGAGATTTTTTTGTTGGCCCCGGCAAAGCCACGAAAGCTCCGGTCGGTACAATGTTGACTTTTTGCTGTATAGTGTATACAAATATCAGGTTAAGAGCTGCAACAGGGGAGCCGTCATGACACTTATGGATAAAAAAGCACCGGATTTTGATCTGGAAGGAAGCGACGGGAAGCGCCACCGGCTGAGTGATTATAGCGGCAAGCGTCTGTTACTGTTTTTCTATCCAAAGGATAACACATCCGGCTGAATCAAGGAACTGACAGGCTTCCGTGATCTGAAGCCGGAATTTGAAAAGCTGGGTTTTGTCATACTGGGTGTCAGCAGAGACTCGCTTGCCTCTCATCAACGATTTATCGATGCCCACGACCTGAACATGGTACTGCTCTCCGATCCGGGTGCGGAGGTAATGAAGGCGTACCACGCTTTTGGCGAAAAAATGATGTACGGAAAGCCGGTTTCCGGGGTGATTCGTTCCACCCTGCTGATCTGTGCTGATGGAGTAATCAGAAAACACTGGACCAAGGTTGCCAAGGCCGAGCAGCATCCGGCTCAGGTGCTTGAGTATATACAAGATTTCCACTGTGAATAGGAGGCCGTATGAGTTTTGTTTCTCTGAAAGAGGTAATTGAGTTTGCGGTTGAGCGCGAGGAAACCGCCTATCAGATGTACAAGCGTGCTGCGACCCTGACTGAGAGTCCGGCTGCACGCAAGATGTTTGAAGAGCTTGCCCAGGAAGAGGCAACGCACAAAGAGGTCTTTTCAAAGGTTGACCCTGACAAGATTGAAGAGGTAAATGTCTGCAAGATCCCTGAGGCAACCATAGGAAAGTATCTGAAAGACGTGCCGTTTCATCCGCAGATGAGTTATCAGGAGATCCTTACCTATGCCTTGAAGGCGGAGGAAGGTGCCTATCAGCTTTACAAAGCTGCGGCCGGAATGACTGAAGACCCGCGCCTGCAGAAAACCCTGCTGACTTTTGCCGAGGTTGAACTGGGACACCGTCGCAAGATTGAGGCACTGTATGATGAAAAGGTGCTGACTGAAGGGTAGATCCGGTGGTAATCGGAGGGTACGAAAAAGGGGGCTTTAAGGCCCCCTTTCTGTTTTGCGGCACTCTGTATGCTGCTACTTTTTGAATGCGTTGAAAAAGGTGTCAACCAGCGACTTCTCCAGTTTTGAGACCGCTTCCAGCTCCCCGGCATCAAGCCAGACCCCGTCGCAGCCGGTGCACTTGTCGATCTTGATCTCCTTGTAGTCTATCTCAACCAGTTTCATACCGCACTTGGGACAACACATGTGGTGTAGCTCCTGCAGTCTCTTCTTTTCGTCTTGGGCCAGCTTTTCCTGTTGATGGCGTTCAATCTCCTGCAATTTGCGAAACTCTTCACGGGCAAAGTAGGCATCTTCATGGGTGGATGGTTGTACCGGCATGCATGATCTCCTTTGTTGTTGCAAGTTTGATGGCTCGATTGTCGGGCGACAATCTCCTTTGTCTATAAATTTACCCGATCAGTTGAAATATTCAACTGGATTTTGGGTGAGTCGCAGACGGCGGTCAGCAGTAGTCAACCCCGGGCACGGGTAGCGGTTGATTTGACTCTGGTGTTCCCCTATGGTAGAGATATGATAGTTATATAACTCAAAAGGATGGTTCCAATGCAAGGTCTTCACAGTAACACGAAAAAAATCAAGCTGCAGGTAAAGCCGCAGTGCAGCCTGCTGAAGGCTGTGCATAATACGGAGGGGACCAGCTAGGGTTTTAGGACACCTGTTCACCAGCAGCCCCTGCCGGCACCAGCCAGTGGGGGCTTTTTTTATTCTGGACATGAACGGTCCGTCTTTGGGGTTATTGGATGACGCTTATGGATACTCGACTGCCGCTTCGGAACTGGCGGCAACAGGTTGCGTTGGATCTGGGGACTGCAACCATACGGATTGCTGCCGGACAGCGAGAGGTGTTGGAACGACCTTCCTGTCTGGATAAAAGTGCAGGTCTGCGTGGCGGTGTCGTGGTTGATCAGGCCACAGTCGTTCAGTTGCTTAAACCGCTTCTGGACCGGACCCGGCTGTTCGGCATCGTGAAACCCTGCGTGCTGGCCTGTGCCCCCAGTGATGCCGATCGCAGCGAGCGGACACGGCTTACCCGTGCGGTGCTGGAGGCCGGGGCCGCATCGGTCTACGTCATACCGGAGCCGCTTGCCGCTGCAGTGGGGGCCGGCATGGACGTATCCTCCCCTTACGCCCAGCTGGTGGTCGATATTGGGGCCGGTGTTACTGATTGTGCCCTGATCCGGATGAGCAGGATACAGGCCACGGCTGCACTCAGAATCGGCTGCAGTCAATTACAGCAGGAGGCGGCGGAGCCACAGACTGCTCTGAAAAAGGTTGCCGGACTGCTGGAGAAGTTTCTGCATGATCTGCCGCCTGAAACAGGCTGTGAGGTGATCGAAAACGGCATCTGCCTTACCGGCGGAGGTGCACTGATTCCAGGCCTGCCGGCGTTTCTTGAGGAACGCACCGGCATCAGGGTCACGCCGGCGGCAACACCCTGCTACTGCGTCGTGGAAGGGGCCCGGGCTATCCTGCCGGTGGTGGTGATGCTGAACCTCTGGAATGAATGATTATAGCAGCCGCAAGGCTATTACAACACAGAAGCATAAGGAGTTATCCATGAAAATGAACAGTGCATCACGCCAGATCTACATTACTGATTTTGACCTGCAACGGCTTGAGGGGCTGATAGAGACAGCAGCCGGCTCATCGCGTGACAGCAGAAACATCGAGCAGCTGGAACAGGAACTGTTGAAGGCCGAAGTGGTCGACCCGGCAGGGATACCTCCGGATGTGGTCACCATGAATTCAAAGGTCTGTCTGAAAGACTTGGTGACAGACGAGGAGTTGGAGTACACCCTGGTCTTTCCCGGCGATGCGAATCTGGAGGCAGGCAAGATATCAATCCTGGCACCGGTGGGTACCGCCATGTTCGGCTACCGTAGCGGTGACAGCATCAGTTGGACCGTTCCCGGCGGCATCAGAATGTTGAAAATTATGAAAGTCCTCTACCAACCGGAGGCAGCCGGAGACTATCATCTCTGATCAACCGGCTTATCAAGGGGCAGGATAATCAGTACACACACTTTTTGACATGTATCAAGGCACCTGTCGCTATCGTATGCCACTATCGGGTAGCGAAAGGAGGTCTTGTTTCATGCAGATACTGATTCCTGCCCTGTTGTTTTTTGTTGTTGCTGCAACCGGCGCCGA
>CAZOTC010000260.1:0-4063 GCA_964582605.1 uncultured Geobacter sp.
TTGAAGAATTCTTGTAGTAGCCGCCATTGATCATGTAACCTGCCAGTGCTTGCAGTTTAAGGTTCTTGTAAAGCTGGTAGTTAGCTTCAAGGTTGATTTCAGTCCCCATAAAGTCGCTGGCATTTCTCTTTCCTGTTTTACCGTCAACAGGTGCGTCATAAGATGAAGGTGCCCAGCCAAAGCCAACGTTCGCGTTCATACCAAACTTATCGGTCAGCATGGCATCATAACCCATGGACAGCAGGGCGATATTGGTGACGTCACGGCGGACATACTGATCAGTGTTGGTGGGGCTATTACCGGTATTGCGGGCAATAATCATCATGCCGGACTCGTTATAGGAGTTAACCGATGATGAAACCCAACCTTTGTACTGGCTGGCGTTGCTGCTGTTGTTGCCAGAGGTAAACAGGAATGCGGTCTTTGCCTTGCCGGGACCTACCTTCATATCTGCAGCTACGTTTGCAGCCCAGCCATGGAACTGACGGCTGGATTTTATTGGACCTGTAGTTGCAGCGGCATCAGCCTTCTGATGGCCAGCCTGCATTGCAGCAAAACCGGAAAGGTTGAGCCCACCAAACTTGGTCTGACCACTCAGGCCCAAGGTGTGCAGCAGGATAGCCTGCTTTTGGGTGTGGCTGTTGAAGAGCGCACCGGATGTACCGTTAGTATAGCCAGTACCTGCTTTAGCGTAGTCAGCGATGAAGTAGTATGACAGGGCAGCCTTGGTGTCCTTGCTGAAGGTAAAGGTGTTATCCATGAGGAAAATGTCTTTATTGGCATCACCAAGGCGGGATACTGCTCCAGTAGTACCACGCAACGCATCATCAGCATAGCGGCCAAAACCGAGACCCAGAGTATAGGCACCTGCTTTGGTGGTAGTCAAAATGAGAGGTGCGTCTGCATCAATCAACAGCCCCTTGATGGTATCTTTATAGGGCATAAGACCGATTTTAGTATTGAAGCCTTTGCCAACGTTGAAATCAAGAAAGGCATGCTTCAATTCAAACTGGTTCGTTGCGCCATCAGTATCAAGGTCGGTGTTAGTGTCACCAAAACGGTTGTCAAATTCGAAGTGGGTAACCAACTTCAGATCGTCACTAGCCTTAGCGATATACTGCAGACGGAGACGGTTCTCAAAGTAGTTGTTCATCTTGTTCTTATCTTTGAGACCCTTGACGTTAATATCACCACTGGTGCTGTTGTTGTAGTTAGAAAATACGGTGTTGAAGTTAAAGATACCATGGAACTCATTCTCAAAGGCCATTGCGGGAAGGGCAGTCACGGCGGTCAGGGCACCGGCTGCGGCGATGGTCAGCATCTGCTTTTGAAACTTGGTCATAATCTTTACTCCTCCTTCATGTGGTGTATGTACTACCTAAAAAATTAAAATGCAAAAACACTCGTTTGTTGATTTTGTTGCTTTTTCTGATTGCTGGGGTCTCTCACCACCCTTCATATAAATTATGAATATTTCAAACTACTTAACAATCTTCATTCTAATATTCAACTACTTATATGTTCTAGTAATCGTGGGCAATAATACAATAAATCAAACGGCTGTCAAGCCTAAATCTCTATTTTTTCTCACTTGCCGTATTTCTAACCGTTTTCAATGCCCGCACTGGCACAGTTCTGTAAGCACACCGTTGCTGCTTTTGGGATGCACAAAGGCTATCCGGGTACCATGGGCACCGTTACGTGGAACCTCGTCTATCATCCGTGCGCCCTGAGCAAGCATATGGACAATGGCTGACTTAATATCATCAACCTCGTAAGCGATATGATGGATGCCAGGTCCATTCTTTTCCAGAAACTTAGCTATGGGGCTGTCCAGGCTGGTGGGTTCCAGCAGCTCTATCTTGGACTCACCGATCTGAAGCATGGCCACTTTTACCTTCTGATCGGCAACCTCTTCTTCACCTTTGAACGCCATGCCGAGGGCGTCACGGTAAAACGGCAGGGTAGCATCCAGAGATTGCACAGCTATGCCGATATGGTTAATTTTCTGTAACATTCACGTATTCCTTTCTTACCGCCTGAAGACATCCAGCAGCCGTCTGGACGCCGCAGACGGGGTTGTTATGCCCTGAGAGACCGCTTCCTGCAGCTGACAAAATATCCCTTTTACCTCTTTATGGTTCAAAAAAAGCGTCTTCAGGTCATCCATCAGCAGTGACCACATCCAGTCCACTGATTGCCGCTTACGGGTTTCGTCGAACTCGCCGGACTGCAGCATGGCGGCATGGAAGTTGGCCAACATCTGCCAAACATCCGGCACCCCTTCGTTTTTCAGGGCGCTGACGGTCAATACCGGCACCTGCCAGCTTCTGCTTTTGGGCCGCAGGATATGCAGGGCGTTTTCGTACTGCTGTCGGGCCAGCGCCGTCTTTTGTTGATCGATATCAGCCTTGTTGATGATGATGGCATCGGCCAGCTCCATCACCCCTTTTTTGATCCCCTGCAGTTCATCACCGGCCGTCGCCAGTTGCAACAGCATGAAGAAATCAACCATGGAGGCAACAGTGGTTTCAGACTGCCCGACTCCGACGGTTTCGACAATGACCGTATCGTAGCCTGCTGCCTCGCAGAGCAGCATGGTCTCACGGGTGCGACGGGCTACACCGCCAAGGGTATCGCCAGCCGGCGAGGGACGTATAAAGGCATGGGGATTACGGGACAGTTCTTCCATGCGGGTCTTGTCCCCCAGAATGCTGCCGCCGGTTATCTGGGATGACGGATCAACCGCCAGCACCGCTACTTTGTGCCCCTGCCCGGTCAGATAACTGCCGAAGGCCTCAATGAAGGTACTCTTGCCGACACCCGGTACACCGGTAATGCCGATCCGTAAACTGTTTCCGGTATGAGGCAGCAGGATATCAAGCAGCTGTGCAGCTTTTTGGGCATGCTCGGGCTTCTTGCTCTCGATCAGGGTAATTCCCTTGCCCATGGCACGGATGTTACCTTTACGGATGTTATCGGCGAGTGTGTGTAGTTCCATTTGATTAAAAACCTGATCTAAACACAGAGACACGGAGGTCACAGAGAAAGGCAAAAGACTAAAATCAGATTTGGGGGTTAAAACAAAGCCCAAAACAGCTCTTTCAGTTTTTTGCCTTTCACCTTTGTTTGATTTTCAGCTTTTCCTCTGTGTTCTCTGTGCCTCTGTGTTTCAAATTTGCCTTTACCCCTTTTTCTTAATCGCTTCCAACGTCTCACGGGCAGATTTGGTGATCGGCGTACCAGGTCCGAAGATACAGGAAGCACCGTCGGCATACAGCTCCTCATAATCCTGTCGCGGAATAACCCCGCCGCAGACCACGACGATGTCATCAGCCCCCAGTTTTTTCAGTTCGGCAATCAACTGCGGCACCAGGGTCTTGTGACCGGCTGCCAGACTTGAGACGCCGATGACATGGACATCATTTTCCACCGCCATCTTGGCGGTCTCTTCCGGGGTCTGGAACAACGGTCCCATATCCACGTCAAAGCCGACATCGGCAAAGGCGGTGGCGATTACCTTGGCACCACGGTCATGGCCATCCTGGCCCATCTTGGCGATCAGGATTCGCGGACGACGGCCTTCTGCTTCCGCAAAGTCATCCACCTCTTTCTTCAGGGCAGCAAACTCTTCGTTCTGGTCAAACACTTTTCCATATACCCCCGAAACCAGTTTGATCTCTGCCTTATGGCGTCCAAAGATCTTTTCCATGGCATCTGAAATCTCACCCACCGAGGCCCGCTTCCGGGCCGCATCCACGCAGACTTCCAGCAGGTTTCCGGTGCCTGATTCCGCTACCGCAGTAATGGCCTGCAAGGCTGCCTGACAGTCTGATTCGTTACGTTCAGCACGCAGTTTTTTCAGACGGGCGATCTGGGCCTCACGCACCGCAGTGTTGTCAATATCCAGGGTCTCAATCCGGGTCTCTTCCTTCAGCTTATACTTGTTGACCCCGACGATCACATCTTTGCCGATATCGATCCGGGCTTGTTTGCGTGCAGCTGACTCTTCTATCTTCAGCTTGGGCATGCCGGATTCAATCGCCTTGGTCATACCGCCCAG
>CAZOTC010000261.1:0-4058 GCA_964582605.1 uncultured Geobacter sp.
GATTATTATATATCACTAATCAACTGTTTTTATTATATTTTTTAACATAACACAAGTATAAAATCAAGCCAGACAAAACATAGCATCAAATAAATTTTACATAAAAAAATGTTTTACAAACATTATTTTACATCGTATATAAATAAAACATAAAGAGATGTACGATGCGAATGGCGTCAGTCCCGAGCGCACTAACCATAGCGGAGAAAAGCCATGCCGGAAAAAACCCGATACTCTGTGCAGGACGTTGTGAAGGCGATTGACCTGTTGGATCTCCTTGCTGCTGACGCGCAACACTCAACCGTCAGCGAGATTTCAAAACGACTGTCGCTCAGCAAAAGCAAAACCGTCTGCCTGCTCACCACCCTTGAGAATAAAGGGCTGGTAGAGCACAGCGAACATGACAATACCTACAGCCTTGGTATAACAGCATTTGGTATGGCCCAGCATATCCTGAAATGCGACAGCCTGATCAAGCTGGCACAACCGGTGATGAGAGAACTGTCGCAGAAGCTGGGTGAGGCGGTCTATATCACCGTATTAAATAATGATGATGTCCTGTTTCTGGATATGGTCGATTCATTGCAGCAGGTTAAAGCAGGAGACATCGTCGGTAAACGGTTTCCCTTCTTTACCAATGCTGCCGGAAAAGTCATCAAGTCACTCAGCTCGACCGACCTTCTCAAGCGAGGCAGGAGACGGCGTGACATACCTGATCCCAAGGCCCTGGAAATGGAACTGCTTGAGATCCGCAAACGCGGTTTTGCTGTTGACTTTAACGGCCTTGGTGACGGCCTCTGTGCGGTAGCCGTCGCCATCCGGGATTATGCCGGTAAGGTGGTCTGTTCGCTGACCGTGCTGGCCCCCACCTTCCGGATGATCCAGGGCCGCCTTGAGCAGGAGGTTATACCTTCCATGCTGGAAGGGGCTGAAACCCTTTCAAGCAAATTCGGCTACACACGGGCCTATGCCTGAAGAGCAGACAGGACCGTTTCGAATACGGAGTTGGCAGTTCACCCCGCAACAGGCAACGGCACCGGCAGCACAGAAACAGTGCGCTGCAACGAGAAAGGAGGAGGCAGGCCGTCAGAGGTGAGCGGGAACGATGTAGGCAGTTAACCACACATTTGGAGGAACGTTATGCAAAAAGAAAAGGCTGATGCGTACTGGAAAGAGAACCTTACCTACATCTCCATCCTGCTGGCGATCTGGTTCGGTGTTTCCTATTTTGCCGGCATCCTGGTCGTTGACCAGCTTGATGCCATGACTATCGGCGGCTTCCCGCTGGGGTTCTGGTTTGCCAACCAGGGGTCCGAGGTTATCTTCTGCATCCTGATCGTCGTCTATGTTTATCTGATGAACAACCTGGACAAGAAGTACGACGTTCACGAAGGCTGATTACACACTCTTACTTTCATGAGGTGACACTATGAGTATTCTTACCTGGACCTATATCATTGTTGGCGCATCCTTTGCCCTCTACATCGGCATCGCCTTCTGGGCCCGTGCCAAGACCACCGGCGACTTCTACGCTGCCGAGCAGTCGGTCCACCCGATTGCCAACGGTATGGCCACCGGCGCTGACTGGATGTCGGCTGCCTCCTTTATCTCCATGGCCGGCCTGATCTCCTTCATGGGACGCGACGGTTCCATGTACCTGATGGGCTGGACCGGCGGCTATGTGTTGCTGGCCATGCTGCTGGCCCCCTACCTGCGCAAGTACGGCAAGTTTACCGTGCCCCAGTTCATCGGTGACCGCTATTATTCATCATCGGCACGGGTTATCGCACTTCTCTGCGCCATCTTCGTCTCCTTTACCTATGTGGCCGGCCAGATGCGGGGCGTGGGCGTGGTCTTTTCCCGCTTCCTTGAAGTTCCGGTCAACACCGGCGTTATCATCGGTATGGCCCTGGTCTTCCTCTACGCCACCCTGGGCGGCATGAAAGGGATCACCTACACCCAGGTTGCCCAGTACTGCGTGCTGATCGTGGCCTACATGGTGCCGGCCATCTTCGTATCGCTGCAGTTCACCGGCAACCCGATCCCCCAGCTGGGCTTCGGTTCCACCATCTCTGCTGAAGGCGCCCAGCTGCTGGGTGACCCCACGGCACAGGGCAAGTACATGCTGGATGTTCTGAACGGCCTGCACAAGGATCTGGGTTTTGCCAACTACACCTCCGGCGTACGTCCCAAGATCGACGTCTTCTTCATCACCATCGCCCTGATGGTCGGTACTGCCGGTCTGCCCCACGTTATTATCCGCTTCTTTACCGTGCCCAAGATCCGTGATGCCCGTTCATCCGCCGGCTGGGCCCTGCTGTTCATTGCTATTCTGTACACCACTGCACCGGCTGTTTCAGCCTTTGCCCGCACCAACTTCATCAAGACCCTGCACAACGTAAAGTATGAAAACGCACCCCAGTGGTTCAAAAACTGGGAAAAGACCAAGCTGGTGGCCTGGAAAGACAAGAACGGCGACGGTATCATGCAGTATGCCAAAGGCAACTTTGCCGACCCGATTGAAAAGAGCAAGAACGAGCTGAAGATCGACAACGACATCATCGTGCTGGCCTCCCCTGAAATCGCCAAGCTTCCCAACTGGGTGATCGCCCTGGTGGCTGCCGGCGGTCTGGCTGCCGCCCTCTCAACCGCTGCCGGTCTGTTGCTGGTTATCTCGGCCGCTATTTCACACGACCTGTTAAAATGTACCCTGATGCCTGATCTGTCTGAAAAGGGCGAACTGATCGCCGCCCGTATTGCTGCTGCAGTTGCGGTCTGCGTTGCCGGTCTGTTCGGTATCTATCCTCCGGGCTTTGTGGCCCAGGTGGTGGCGTTCGCATTCGGTCTGGCAGCCGCCTCCTTCTTCCCGGCCATCATCATGGGGGTCTTTAACAAGAAGATCACCAAGGAAGGCGCCCTGTCCGGCATGATCGTCGGCATCATCTTCACCGCCGGTTACATCATCTACTTCAAGTTCATGCTGCCGCCGGCCATGAATACCCCCAAATACTGGTGGTTCGGTATCTCTCCGGAAGGTATCGGCACCCTGGGTATGATCATCAACTTCGTAGTGGCCTACGTGGTCTCCAAGATGACCCCGGAACCACCCAAAGAGGTGCAGGACCTGGTTGCCTCCCTGCGTTACCCCGGCAAGGATGCACCGCCTCCTTCAGCCGCCCACTAACAGCAGCATGATTCTCTGAAATGTAATTGCGGCTGCCGAAAACGGCAGCCGCGCTTTTTTAACCAGTCCCGGCAGCAAGGTTGCAACATGACAGGCATCGTGGCATAACTGCGGACACAGTTATTTCCTCTCAAAGGGAGCGCCAATGTTCAGAAAACTGAAGTTCAGAGATGTCACTGTTTTTAAACGCAAAAATATCCGCGGTTTTGTGGGCGGCCTGCTGGGGATGGCGGCCGGTATGAGCCTGACCACCACCATCATCCCCACCGTTGTATCCTCCTTTGTGGGGGTGGAGCATTTCTTTGTCCGCTTTGCCCTGGCCGGTTACTTTGCCCATACCGCCCTGATCTGGGCCGTGGCCGGTTTTTTTGCTGCCCGCCCCGGCAGGAACCTGCCCGGCATGCTGATCCTGGGACTGACCGGCGGTCTTTCCGGACTGGTCCTGGCCCTGACCAGCCTTGACAGCGGTTCAAACGTGCTGTTTGCCTCGGTATTCGGTTCACTGGTCTACGGCACCGTAGGCGGCCTGATCATCAGCGGCATCCTGCCCGGCGATGACGAGCGGTTGATGATCAACTTTGACAAGAAAAAAACCGAGAGTGCCGACTCTCCCAATCCATAGCAGGGGTACCTATCATGCTGACCATGCTTGTTGTCGTCTTCATTGTTGCCTATGCTGCCATCGCCCTTGAACACCCGCTCAAGGTCAACAAGTCTGCCTCTGCCCTGCTGGGGGCCGGCCTGCTCTGGACCATCTACGCCCTGTTCAGCCCTGACCACCACCAGGTCGGGCACCAGCTGAATGAATCCCTGGCAGCCACGGCACAGATCGTGTTCTTTCTGATGGGGGCCATGACCATTGTGGAGGTGGTGG
>CAZOTC010000262.1:0-4055 GCA_964582605.1 uncultured Geobacter sp.
GTCTGCAGCATCTTGAAGGTGTCTTTGATGACATCCTTGACCGGGTAATACTGGGGACGCAGCTTGTTTTCCGCCAGATCAAAGAGCGCCTTCTGCGCCCCATCCAGCATCTCGTTCACATCCCCCTGACCTTCATAGCCTTTGGTCACAATATCGGTGGCCACAGTAATCAGCCGCCGGTTCAGCGCCTTTTCTTTAACAATTTTACAGTAGTAAGCAACATTGGCGGCTGTTGGGACATAATCAACCAGGGTTGCCAGATAGGCTGCTCCGCCGCAACTGTCCAGATCGCCGCGCCGTTTAAGAGTTTCGGTCAGGGTAATCAGGTCGCAGGGTTCACGCCGTTCGGAAAGCTCCAGCATGCTGCCGAAAATCTTGCGATGTGCCTCCCGATAGAAGTCATCAGGTGCAAGCACTTCAAGCACGCGATTGATGGCGTCATTATCAATCAGAATACCGCCCAGAATGGACATCTCGGCCTCAAGACTCTGGGGAGGCAGCTTATGCAGATGATCCGATGACATGGCTATCTCCTGAAGCGGCTGATGATATCGATGACGGCTTGTACCACGTCAGCAGCGTCGTTATCAGTCATGGCGGGAAACAGAGGCAGTGAGAGTATTCGTGTGGATGCGTAGCTTGCGTTGGGCAGCTCAGTATCAGCCACCGGCAGGTTTTCCCGGTACCAGCTGTGGTGGTGAATCGCCTTGTAATGCAGACCACTGCCGATATTATACTCCTTTAACTCGGCCATAAAACGGTCCCGGTCGATAGTCAGCAGTTCGGTTCTGACCAGCGGGGTATACAGATGCCAGGCGTGGCGCTGCTGATAGGGCGCATAGGTGGGCAGGGCCAGTTCCGGCAGGTCGGCAAAGGCTGTGTTGTACTGCTCTGCCAGTGATGTGCGGCGGTCGATGAAGCCATCCAGACGCGGCAGCTGATGCAGGCCGATGGCAGCCTGGATATCCATCATGTTGTACTTGTACCCCGGCAGCATGATGTCGTAGTTGGGGCTGCCGCTGGCGGCAAACCGCTTCCATGCCTCACGGCTCATACCGTGGAATTTCAGCAGGGAAACCTCTTCAGCCAGCGTTTCATCGGGAGTACAGACCATTCCCCCTTCACCGGTGGTGATGTTTTTGTTGGGATGGAACGAGAAGATGGAAACCGAGTTGAAACTGCCGATTTTCTGGCCCTTGTACTCAGTACCGGCGGCATGGGCAGCATCCTCGATAATGGCCAGGTTATGCCTTTGCGCCAGATCGAACAGAGGGTTCAGATCGCAGGATTGACCGGCAAAGTGGACCGGAATGACTGCACGGGTAGCAGGAGTGATCTTTTCGGCTACCTTGGCCACATCAATATTCAGAGTGCCTGGTTCGATATCAGCAAGCACCGGGGTTGCACCGGCAAGTATGATCATACTGACCGTGGAAGCAAAGGTCATCGGCGTGGTAATGATTTCGTCCCCTTCCCTGATTCTCAAGGCCATCAGGGTCAGGTGCAGGCCGGCAGTGGCAGAGCTGAGCGGTACGGCAAACGGAGCGCCGACGTAGTCCTTGAAGGCATCCTCAAAGCGCTTGACCTTGGGACCGGTGGTGATCCAGCCGGATCGGAGCGAGTCAACGACTTCGTTGATCTCCTCATCACCCAGCGAAGGGGTGGAAAAAGGCAGAAAAGTAGAACGCATACAGAAATAACTCCTTACGTATCAGCGATTGGAAAGCAGCAGGAGGGAACCGTTGTCCGCGAGGGTGCGGGGGGGCTGCTGCCGGTTGTCGTAACGAACTGCCTCGTGGCGAGGAATAACAATCATGACCTGACGGCTTGAGCGCCAGAGTTCCATGAACTGCTCCTGAGTAAGAAACCAGTCATTCTGGTTGCCTTGGGTGCTGCCGAAGGTCAGTTCATCGGCATCTCCTACGGTAACCAGGCGTCTTCCGGTGTAAAAGTTCATCCCTTGGCGTGGACCGCTCTGAGCCAGTACTGTGTCCGGAGTGCTGTGCTGCATTGCCGCCTTGGCGAGACTGCGGGAAGACAGTCGTTCGGCACCGTACTGTGCAAAGGCCCAAGGGAGCAGCAATTCAAGCAGTATGCCGAAACAGGCGAGCAGGGCGATCAGCAGGAGCGTCGAACGGGTGCGGATAATCCAGAGCAGCAGCAGGCCGAAGCTCACCAGCAAACCGCCGGGAATCAGGGTCTGCTGCAGGGACAGCACCGGGTTCGGTCCGGAGAGCATGGCTGCCAGCTCCCGTCCTGTTTGACCGCTTTTCAGCAACAGCGGCGGCAGCCAGGTCAGCAGCGGCAGCACCGCCAGACTTGTTCCGGCAGTGAGCAGAATTGCAGCAAGCACCAGTTGGGCTGTCCTATAATCGGGCTTACGGGTATGCCAGTGGGCAGTGAGGCGACTGGCGATTAATAGTGCCAGTGCCGGAAACGTGGGCAGAATGTAAGGGATCAGCTTGGAGCTGGACAACGAAAAAAACAGAATGATAATCAGGGGCCAAAGCAGCAGGAAGAGTGTGCTTCCCTTGTCGCTGTGCCGTTGTTGCCAGGCCTTGACCAGACTGCGAGGCAGAAAAAAAGACCAGGGCAGCATGGTCAGCATGAGTATCGGCAGAAAAAACCAGAACGGTTGACTGCGTTTGTGGATCGTGCTGGTAAAACGCTGAAAGTGTTCCCGTATAAAGAAAAAATGCGGGAATTCCGGATTTGCCTGTGAAACCAGCACAAACCAGGGAACCGTGACCAAGGCAAAGAGAAGAAGACCGGAGAACCAGGGGATCTCACGCAGCAGCTGCCAGCGTCTGCTCAGCAGTAGGTACCAGAAAATAATGCCGCCCGGCAGCACAATACCGATCAAGCCTTTGGTCAGCACCGCCAGCCCGCACCAGATAAAGAAAAACCGGTAGTACTTGGCTCCGGACCGGCCTGCAGCGCGAACTGCGAGCAGAAAGCTGAACAGAGCCGCAGAGAGGCAAAAGGTCAGCAGCATGTCAGTCAGAATGATGCGGGACTGGAGCAGAAATCCTGCGCAGCTGCCCAGAATCAGCGCCCCAACCAGAGCTGTGCGCCTGTTCAGGAGCTGTCTCCCGGCAAGGTAGGTAATCAGTATGGTGAACAGTCCGGACAGGGCAGAAGGCAGCCGTGCGGCAAACTCGTTCTGGCCAAAGATCGACATTGAGGCTGCATTTACCCAGTACAAAAGCGGTGGTTTTTCGAAGTACTTGACGTAATTAAGGGTTGGTGTAACAAAGTCGCTCCGGAGCAGCATTTCACGGGGGATCTCTGCGTAGCGTCCTTCATCAGGATCAATAAGCGGTGCCGATCCAAGGCCATACAGGAACAGAAAGCCGAACAGGATCAGCAGCAGCAAGCTGTCGCGGCCCCAATGTCCTTCAGACTGGTTCAGGTGTTCATACAGTCGTGTCATGCGTCATATTCCTGCATTGGCGCAGGAAGCCTGATCAGATCATCAGGTGCTGCAGTAACAGGAACCGGCATCAGGACCCGCATGTTGGGATGGACTGTGTCCACCGACAGACAGGCTCCTTCACTGTCAAGCTGCTGCAGGTCTGCGGCAACGAAGTCGGCATTTTTCATGGCAGGTCCCATCAGAGAAAGCTGATCCCCTGTCTGAAAACGGTTTCTGATCACCACCTCTGCCAGGCCGGGGGCACGTACTGTGTCAACAACCCCTACCAGCTTATGGCTGCGCAGATAACCGGCCTGGTACGATTGCCCCACATTTTTGGGATCGCCCAGCAAAAAGCCGGTTGTATAACCGCGGTGGCTGATGGTGGCAAGTTCTTCCATCCAGGCGGGGTCAGCGTTATATCCTTCCGGATCTGCACAGAAACGGTCAAGGGCGGTACGGTAAATCCTCAGCACACCGGCAAGGTAATGGATTCCCTTCATTCTGCCTTCAATCTTGAGTGATCCGACACCGGCCCTGACCAGCTCCGGGAGATACTCCAGCAGACACAGGTCTTTGGAGTTGTAGATGAAGGTGCCGCTTGTGTCTTCTTCAATCGGCTGATACTCGCCCGGTCGGC
>CAZOTC010000263.1:0-4046 GCA_964582605.1 uncultured Geobacter sp.
GCAGTCAACTGCGGTGCGGTAACCGAGACACTGCTTGAAAGTGAGCTGTTTGGCCATGTACGAGGTGCGTTTACCGGTGCGACCAAAGATGCCATGGGGCTGTTTGAGGCAGCCAACGGGGGAACCCTGTTCCTTGATGAGATCGGCGAGATTTCGCCCGGCATGCAGGTCAAGCTGCTGCGGGCGCTTCAGGAACGCGAGATCAGAAGGGTCGGTGAGAACAAGGCCCGTTCGGTTGACATCAGGGTGCTGGCGGCCACAAACCGTAACCTGGCAGACGAAGTGTCTGCCGGCAGATTTCGGCAGGACCTCTACTATCGCCTGCGGGTGATTGAGCTGTGTGTGCCGCCGTTGCGAGAGCGGCGTGAGGATATCCTGCCGCTGGCCCGGCTCTTTATGGCTGAATCTGCCAGCCGTTCAAAACGCCAGATCACCGGTTTTGATCCCCAGGCAGCTGACCAGTTGCTGCGTTATGACTGGCCCGGGAATGTGCGGGAGCTGCAGAATGCCATGGATTATGCCGTCGTACTGTGCAGCGGAGACCGGATTCAGGCCGACGACCTGCCCAGAGAGCTGGGGGCGGTGCTGTTCAAACCGACAATAGACGGGGGAATCAGATCGCTGGAGGAGGTGGAGCGGGAATACATTCTGGCTGTCCTGCACGCCATGGGAGATAACCGGACACGGACCGCCAATGTGCTGAATATCGGCATCGCCACCCTGTACCGCAAGCTGAATGAGTATGGCAAGGGATTAAAATAATTCGGGGAATCCCTGAGGTGTGAGTCCTGTCGGATGCTTCCGGCGCCTTGCCCGCTGGATTTCGTATCTGCCGCCATCTGTCGGCAGCCGGATTTGGAGGCCCTCCGGTACTATGTTCATGCTATTTGTTCCCGACAAATCCCAAAAGTATAAGTTTGGTGCCCACACCGCCGGTCACTGCGTCAATACGGGCATTAGCAGTACCTCTGATTGTACGATGCACATATATTGACGCTCCTTCAATGATCATTCTCTCGTATTCGTCACTCTCTGATGGTTCTGGTGTCCCCCATCGCACGGATGGGATGTCTCTCGACTGGGCCCCACCTCAGCTGTAACAAATCTGCTTGTTCAGGCTGACGGTAATCCGGTTGCCTTTCTCGGCAATGATCTTTTGCGCTTTGGGGGTCAGTTTCAGATTCATGTAATAGTCCTCCCCTTTTTTATTCAAAAAATCCACTGCTATCCGGTTGATTTTGAGTGTACAGCTATAACCTGCCGGGTCTCATCGTTCTGGTTTGCCTGGCATTTTGCGGCGCCTAATGGAATATCCGGGTTGAATATAGGTTCAAGATGTTCAAGTCTAAACCATTTGCAACCGACACATGTGTAATCTGGATATTTATAAAATAAATCGAACTATGACGCACAATACTACTCACTTGATTCGGACACCAATGAGGCAATCCTGCAAAACTTACTCTTCTGTGTACACTCTCATCTCATGAGTTGCCAGTCCTGCAAGAGCCTGATACAGATTTTGCGTGATCACCGGTTTTGAGACATACCCGTCGAAACCGGTGGCGAGAAACCGTTCGCGGTCACCTGATTGTGCATGGGCGGTCAGGGCGATAACAGGTGTGTGTCTGCCCATTTTTTTTTCCTGCTCACGGATGGTAGCCGTTGCCTGACAACCGTCCATGACCGGCATTGAAATGTCCATCAGGATACAATCAAAGGCAGAGGCGTGCCACCGCTCAATGGCCTCTTTGCCGTCTTTTGCGATTTCCGCTGTATGTCCAATCTTGTTCAGCATGGCAACAAGGGTGTCGGCATTCAGCTTGTTGTCGTCAGCAACCAGTATGTTAAGACTTTTTGTCTCAGATACTGCCTGAGCCGACATATCAGCCTGGTGATCCACCGCCCGTCCGTCTTGGGCTATACCAAACGACAGTTCAACATAAAAGATACTCCCGTGCCCTAGCTGCGATTCAGCCCGGATAGAGCCGCCCATCAACTCAGCCAGACGCCGGCAGATGGTTAATCCGAGGCCGCTTCCACCATATAAACGAGTGTTTGAGTTGTCGGCCTGCTCAAACGGGTCAAAGACGCGGGCCAGGGTTTCTTCATCCATACCAAAACCGGTATCATTGACTTCCATCAAAAGCCTGACCATGTCTGTTTCCTGGGCGGTAGGCGACACCTTGACGGTAATCGTCCCTGCCTGAGTAAATTTGACTGCGTTTGCCAGCAGGTTGAGGAGGATCTGTTTCAAACGCAAGGGATCGCCGACAAGGAGCTTGGGCAGGGTTTCCGGCAGTATTATATCAAGAAGCAGGTCCTTTTGTCTGATCTGGGGCAATTGCGTTGCAACAATGTCGTCAATGCAGTCCTGCAACGCAAACTCGGTTTTTTCAAGGTTCATCTTGCCTGCATCAATTTTGGAGAGATCAAGGATGTCGTTGAGCAGTGCCAGCAGGTTTTTTCCTGACTGTTCAAGATACCCGATGAATTCTTTCTGTTCATCAGTCGGCTGTGTGAATTGCAAGAGCTGGGTCATGCCTAGTACCCCGTTCAGCGGGGTTCTGATTTCATGGCTCATGTTGGCCAGAAACTGGCTCTTGGCCTGATTTGCTGCCTCAGCTGCGTGGCGCGCTTCAATCAGATCTCGCTGATACTGCTTGAGGTCGCTTATGTCACGTATAATGCCGACAGCGTGCCAGACTTCATCAAGCCGGAATGTGGACAGTGCCATCGATATCGAAATCTCTCGCCCGTCTTTATGCAGCGCAGACAGTTCGACCGTTTTGCCGATAGCGGGCCAATGCCCGGTAGCGCTAAATTCAGAGAGTAAGTCTTGACAAACGCCACGGTAGCGTTCAGGTGCCAGCTGAAGTATATCGATGTTCCGGGCCTCTTCTCTGGTGTGCCCCAAAATAGTGGTTGCAGACGGGTTCCAGAAGGTAATGTTCCCGGACTCATTTATCATGATGATACCGTTGGGAGTTGACTCAGTGATACTGAGCAGGATCTCATTGGTCTGCAACACCTGTTTCTGGGAGGCGCCAGCCTCACTGAGCAGCGCATTAAAAGCTGCTGCCAACCGCTCCACCTCATCCCCGGTGATCAATGCTACCTGCACCGTTTCCGGCAGGTTTTTGGGGTCAATCCGCTCGATACTCTCGGTCAGTCTTTCAAGGTCGGCTGTAACAGTGCGGGTCATTTTCCGCATTGCTGTTGCCGCTATCAGCAGAATGATGACGACACCCGATACCAGAACGTTCCTGAATCCGTTAACTGGAGCGTAGACCTCCTGTTGAGGTACTACCGATACGACAGCCAGACTGGTTGACCGCAGATTTTTGAATGAAATAATGGAGGGAATGCCGTAGAAGCTCGTCATCTCGCCGTTGCCCGTATCCCCTCGAGATGGAGTCTTGGCAAGAAAATCCTGAAATGAGCTTTGGGTCTTCTGCATAATCCTGGACCGGTCAGGATGCGCTACAATAGTATGCTGCCGGTCAACCAGAAAAAGATACCCGCCTTCCCTCGTCTTTCTGCCGACAAGGACCTGAAAGAAGCTGTCGGGCGACTGGATATTGATGGATCCGACCAGCACGGCAACCATGCTGCCGTCCGCAGCACGGATCGGTGCCGTCATCATGATGCTGGTATGGCCTGTTTCGGTGCATCGGCATGGCTCGGATATGCATGGTTTTGTCTTGAAACAATCGGTATGCAGTCCGTGTTCTGCTGAAAACAGCATAGACTTGTGAAGGGCTGCCGCTGTGTTTTTTGCCGGCACCTTGTCATCCGGTGTTATCAGATACAGGCCATCCGTAAAAATGCTTCGTGTGCCGCTGCGATCATCCAGCCAGCGCTGCGCATTACTTTTTTCAAGGCGGTATTGTCCGGGGAACGCTGCGGCAGCTCTTTGCAGGGCGGTGTGAGCAGAGGTCAGCTTGTCATCAAGTCCATCGGCAGAGGCGCTAACCAGGGTACGCTGCTGGTTGTATATCAGCCGCGCAGTTTGGTGTTTGAACCAGCTGTAGGCAGCAGCAATC
>CAZOTC010000264.1:0-4039 GCA_964582605.1 uncultured Geobacter sp.
CACTGGCGTCCTGTTTCATAAAGCGGGGGTAGATGTCGTAGGCAAAGGCTGCAGAACCTGACTGCAGCAGTCCTGCAGCCGCATAAAAGGCGGCGGCCATACCTCCTGCCACCAGCAGGCCGAGGGCCCAGGCCGGGAGTCCCGCCTGGGTAACGGCGGTCAGGGTTATCAGATCTGCCGAAGAGGGATCGGGCAGTTTATAGGCGTTTCCGGCGTGGGCGTCAAACAGGCGGGCCAGTACGCCGTAGGCCGGAGCAGACCAGTAGATCAGGGAGATGAAGAACAATCCCCAGACCACCCCCCAGCGGGCATCACGCATGCTGGGGGCCAGATAGAATCGTGAAAGGACGTGGGGCAGTCCGGCGGTGCCGAACATCAGGGTGAAGCAGAGTGCCAGCCACTGAAACAGGGAGATAGAGGCGAACGGTTCTGACCAGTAGAAACCGAACTGCTCCTGAAGTGTTGTAATCGCCTCTCCGTAGCCGAACTGGGGCAGCACCCAGAAGTAGCCAAGCTTGCGATTGATCAGCATCAACGGCAGAACAAAGGCGGTAATCAGGACGAAGTACTGCAGGCGCTGGTTCCTGATCACCCCCAGGGTGCCTGAAATAACAACAAAAATGACCAGCAGGGCTGCTCCGGTCATGACCGCTGCCTTGTATTCAATACCAAAGATCCAGGAAACCAGCAGCGCAATTCCTCTGAATTGAGCAACACAGTAGATCACGGAAATTACGATTGAAATAAGTGCAACAACGGTACGGGCGGTGGTGGATTCGTAGCGAAATCCGACAAAGTCGGGGGCGGTAAACTTGCCGAAGCGGCGAATCTGGGTTGCCATCAGGACCAGCAGCAGGACATAACCGCCGGTCCAGCCGATCACAAAGGCCATGGCATAATAGCCTTTAAGGTAGAAGAGACCGGCCAGTCCCAGGATGCTGGCCGCGCTCATCCAGTTGCTGGCAATCGCGGCACCGCTGCCGACCCGGCCGCTGTAACTGCCTGAAAAGCCGTAATCGCTGGCCTGCCGCATCTTGCTGCCCAGGCCGCTGACAATGAAGAGCAGGAACATCCCGATAACCATCAAGAGCGGAATAAACTGAACACCGGTGGCGGTCATCAGGACACCTCCCCCTTTTTGCGGCCCGGTGCCCTGAAGCGGATAGTTCCCTCTACCCGCCTCAGTTCATTACGGTCCATCCAGAGATTGAACACCAGGCCCAGTACAATAAACAGGAGCGGCAGAAACTGGCCCGATATCCAGAAATGAATCGGCAGATTAAAGAAGATCAGCTCCGTCAGCCAGAAACCGTCAAGCGATTCCTCAAGGAGCCAGATGGCAAGCTGACTGCCTGCGACGGCCAGCAGGCAGGCCAGCAGCAGCATGGCGATCACCTGCACCTCGCTGCGCATGGTCCCCGGTAGTGGCTGGAAGATATTGATGCTGCGTTTCATCTCCTTCTCCGACATGGGCTTGCCTCCTTTACTCCTGAGGCTTCCGGCGGTACTGCACAAAATAAATCTCTTTGCCTTCAGCCATAAACTTGAGCATGTATTTGGTTCGTGGATATCCTTCCAGATCATGCCGCCAGAGGTCAGGGGCGAGCATGTTTTCGAACTCGGACTGTTCTGCCATTAACCGGGCCACATCGCGACCGTAGTCATCAAAATCAGTGGTAAAATGAAATAATCCGCCCGGACGCAGATATGGTGCAAGCAGGGTGATAAACTCTTGATTTACCAGCCGTCGCTTGCGTTGACAGCGTTTGGGCCAGGGGTCCGGACAGTTGATAAAGACCGCCTGTAGTGAGGCAAGTGGCAGACATCGGCGGATAAAGGAACGGGCCTCATCGCGCACAACCCTGAGATTGGTGAGCTCTGCCCGTTCTGCTCTCCTGCAGCTTTTCAGACAGCCCTTGTTGTAGAAATCAAGGGCGATATAGTTCCATGCGGGATTCCGGGCTGCCATGGTCACGGCAAAATCGCCGATACCGCAACCGATCTCCAGCACCAGCGGGTTGGTATTGCCGAAAAGCAGGGCCCAGGGCGGCTGCCCATCAAGCTTGGTACCTGCCAGAAATAGCGGGGATTCAATTGGAATAAGACTGTGCATAGCAGTGTTTTGTAGCATACTCTCCGTGCTTTTTCACGTGTTTTGCATGTTTGCCATTTATCTGCAGGTATGGTATAGCGTATCCGGTTATTCTGGCTGACCTTGCTTGTCAGGGTGCTGCTTCCCGGCACGGTGGAGCGGGTTGCTTGATTCACGTATTTTGCACAGCAGAGTCGTACTGCGGAGGAGTAGATGGCATTGTTGAACGGGAAAAAAGCGCTTATCCTGGGTGTTGCTAATGAAAAAAGTATTGCCTGGGCCATTGCCCGGCTTTTCCATGAACAGGGTGCGGATCTGATCATGACCTATGCCGGTGAAGCGATAGAAAAACGGGTTCGCCCCCTTGCGGAATCAATCGGTGCAGATGTGGCTCCCTGCAATGTAACCAGTGATGACGAGATTGCCGGCCTGATGGAACTGGTCAGCCAACGCTGGGGAGGTCTTGATATCCTGATTCATTCGGTGGCATTTGCCGACAAGGAAGAGCTGAAGGGTTCCATCCTCTCAACCACCCGCTCCGGCTTTGCGACGGCACTGGATATCAGCGCCTACTCGCTGATCGGTCTGCTGAAGGGGGCTCAGCCGCTTATGGCAGGTCGGAATGCCGCTGCGCTGGCAATGAGCTACTACGGCGCAGAAAAAGTGTTTCCCAACTATAACGTGATGGGGGTTGCCAAGGCAGCCCTTGAGGCTTCAGTTCGCTATCTTGCAGCAGGTATGGGTGCTGATGGTGTACGGGTTAATGCCATTTCGGCCGGCCCGATCAAGACCCTGGCAGCCGCCGGTGTGAACGGTTTCAACCAGATCCTGAACACCGTCGAAGATCGTGCACCGCTGCATCGCAACATCACCCAGGAAGAGGTTGCCAAATCCGCCCTGTACCTCTGCAGCGATCTCTCCAGCGGTGTTACCGGAGAAATCCATTATGTTGACGCCGGTTACAACATAACCGGTATCTGACGGAGCCCCCCCTATCAACGAGATCCATGGCAACCTTGCGGGCCTGAAGCAGAGTCAGCTTCAGGCCGTTGAGCGACTCTACCGCCGCCGTATTCCGGCAGCTGATTTCTGTACTGCGGAATTATCTGCCCGCCTGATTGAACTTTCGCAGGAACTGCACCGTCAGATCGGCCTGCTTGTAAACCGGCAGGGAGCCATCGAGCTGATTATCATCGGCACCGAAAAGGGGCTGCTGATCCCTGACCTGAAAGAATACCCCCTGGGCCGCAAGAGGTTGCGGGGGCTGCGGCTGATTCACACCCATCTGAAGGCAGAACCGCTGACTGAAGATGACCTGACCGATCTGAAGCTGCTGCGTCTGGATCTGGTTGCGGCACTTACTTCGCCGGATAGCCGGCGTATCCTTGTACATCTGGCCCACCTCTCGACTGACCCCGGCGGTATGACCGTGCTTCCTGTGCAACTTCTGGACAGGGTGCTGACGTACGGCGGTGATTTTATCGCCTCTCTGGAACGTACGCTGGACAAGGCGATGCAATCCGAGTCACCGTTAAAGGATGGCCAGGAACGGGCGATTCTGATTTCAGTCAAGGCAGGTGGTGAGCGGCGTGAACTGGACGATTCGCTGGCCGAGCTGCAGGAACTGGCCCGTACCGCCGGGGTACAGGTGCTGGACAGCTTTGTGCAGTTGCCCCGCAAGCTGAATCCCCGCACCCTGATGGGGGAAGGCAAACTGCAGGCGGTGGTGATCCGTGCCCTGCAGCGCGGTGCGACGCTGCTGATCTTCGATCAGGAGCTGACACCGGCCCAGATCCGGGCGATCTCTGCCATGACGGAACTGAAGGTGATTGATCGCAGTCAGCTGATCCTTGATATCTTTGCCGGGCGGGCCAAAAGCAGGGACGGCAAGGTGCAGGTGGAGCTGGCCCAGCTGAAGTACCTGCTGCCGCGCCTGCTCGGCAAGGG
>CAZOTC010000265.1:0-4000 GCA_964582605.1 uncultured Geobacter sp.
GTTCACAACCTGCTCTATCTGCCGGACTTTGCATCCGTTGAGCGACTGAACGCCAAACTTGCCGGGATTGGTAACATCATCTCCGACGGCCGCCCGATACTTGGTCTGGACAGCCGTGACCTGTTGGAAATTCTGCTGAGTTGCTCTCCGGACGCCTTTCTGGTTCCGGCCCACATCTGGACCCCCTGGTTTTCACTGTTTGGCTCCAGATCAGGTTTTAATAGCATAGAAGAATGTTTTGGGGACCTGAGCAGCCATATCTTTGCCCTTGAGACCGGCCTCTCGTCAGACCCTGACATGAACCGTATGATCAGCGGGCTTGACCAATGCGCACTTATCTCCAACTCAGACTGTCACTCGCCATCAAAGCTGGGACGAGAGGCAAACCTCTTCAATACAGGGCTTGATTTTTTCTCTCTCCGTGACGCCCTCAAGCAGAACAACCGCAAAACCTTTACCGGTACAGTTGAATTTTTTCCGGAAGAGGGCAAATACCATTTTGATGGACACCGCGACTGCAAAGTCTGCCTTGATCCCTATCAGACCCGCAGCCTCAATAATCTCTGCCCGGTCTGCGGCAAGCCGGTAACCGTTGGGGTGCATCACAGGGTACTGGAGTTGGCAGACCGGGAATCCCCCTTGTATCCCGAAACCGCCCCGCTTTTTTACTCTTTGATCCCTCTGCCTGAAATTCTGGGGGAGTTACTACAGGTAGGCACCGCATCAAAACAGGTTATGCAACACTATGCGCGGTCACTTGCACAGTTCGGATCGGAATTCAATCTGCTGCTCCATGCAGATCTTGAGCAGATCAGCGCCTTTGAGCCACTTCTGGGAGAGGCTGTCAGCCGGATGCGAAACGGAAAGGTCATCAGAAAGCCAGGCTATGACGGAGAATTTGGTGTGATTTGCGTCTTTGAGGAGGGAGAGTTGGCACTCCTGTCAGGACAAGGGGGCCTGTTTGGCGATGTTAAACCGGTCAAATCATCCAGAAAGTCTACGTCTGCACCTATCCAACAAAAGGTGGTGCCAGACAATGCACCTCAACAGATTGCTGCCCGACCTGTTTCATCCGGACCAAACCCGGAACAGAGGGCTGCAATCGAGGCGGGAGGGCGTCGCGTGCTTGTCGCAGCAGGCCCCGGAACCGGCAAAACCTTTACGCTTGTCTCACGTCTGCAGCGGCTGTTGGAGCAAGGGGCCGATCCTGACCGGATGGTAGCCATCACTTTTACAACTCGTACCGCCGAAGAGATGCAGGAACGGTTGCGAAGCAGCTGTGGATCAATTGCAGATCGCCTTTTTGTGGGAACCTTTCACCGTTTTTGCCTTGAACAACTACGCCAGGAGAATCCCGGCCTGACCGTAGTTGGCCCGGACAGCCGACAACGGCTGCTGAAACGATTGTTTGCTGACCGTGGCAGTGCTGAACGCACGAAACTATCCAATGCAATAGCTGCCCATTGTTCCGGGATACAGCAGCCGTTTTCTGAAGATACAAAAATCTACGTAGATGAGTTGGTTCGCCTGAATGCCATCGATCTTGACGCAATTATTCCGGTCTGTGTGCAATTGATGCAGGCTGATGAACAATTCAAACAGCAGGTGCAGCAGAGAGTACAATATCTTTTTGTCGACGAGTTTCAGGATGTAAATAGTTCACAATACGACCTAGTGCAGATACTGGCTGAAAAGGCAACCATCTTTGCGATTGGTGACCCTGATCAGGCCATCTATGGCTTCAGAGGTGGAGATCTTCGCTATTTTTTCCGTTTTGCCGAGGAGCCGGACACAACGCTGCTTTCGCTTAAAACCACCTACAGATTACCCAGGAAAATTGTTCAGGCTGCCGGAAGCCTGATCTGCCGAAACCTTATCTGTAGCGGGCTACCGCTTACGGCTGCAGAGGGCAGCAGGGAAGGTTCAATCGAGTTTTACCGAACACTCTCTCCGGCATCAGAAGCTGAACTGATTGTCCGTAAGATCGAAGAACTGATAGGTGGTCTGGACAGTTTTTCCCGCACGACCGGAAGGTCAGGAAATAGTGTTCATGATCATTCACTTGGTTTTTCCGATGTTGCCGTTTTGTTCCGGCTTGGACGACAGGCCGAAGAGCTGTCGGACGCATTGTCGCGTCGTGGCATCCCCTATCAGCTGGTAGGGGCAACGCCGTACTATATGAGCACCCAGTTACGCCCGGTCTATCAATTGCTTCAGGCTGCCAGCGGGTCAGATGAAGTTGCTCTCTGGCTGACCCTGTTTGGTGCTCTTAAAGGAGTCGGAGTAGCAACTCTTGAAAAACTTGAAGCGGAACTGCCGCTACGAGGAAATTTTATCGAGTTGGCTGCAGCCGGGGTAACGTCACCAACAACGGTACATGCATTGAAAGAGTTGGGTATCATCATTACTCATCTGCAGAAAGCAGCTAAGGAGCGGGGAGTTGCCGCTGCACTCCGTACGATTCTGCAGGTCTTTGGCCTTGCACCTGAAGATGCAAACGTTGAACAGTTCCTGCATCTGGCTGAAGGATTTGGCTCTGATCTGCATGCATTCAGCCATCACCTGCAACACTATGCAGCTGCAACGGTTTATGATCAACGGGCTGAAGCAGTTACTCTTATGTCCTGCCACAGCGCAAAAGGACTTGAATTTCCTGTAGTATTCATAGCCGGTCTTGAAGAGGGGATATTCCCTTGCACCCTGATGGGGCCCCCTGACATTGAAGAAGAACGCCGTCTGCTTTATGTCGGCCTGACCCGCGCAAAGCAACAGGTAATCCTGACCGCTTCAGGCTATCGTGGCTGGATAGGTCAGGGAGCCAGGACTCTTTCACGATTTCTTGGTGAACTTCCGGCAGAACTGGTTGACCGTCCGGAACCAATAGTCTCAAAACGACGAAGAAGGCCTGCATCCACGATTCAACTGGATCTGTTTCATACCTCCTAAGTCCATTAACGTAGCCGGTTTCTTTCGATACCAACAAGCTTTGCTTGCAAAAAACAGATAACTACTATAAATATATCCCTTTCTCATGTGCGGGAGTGGCGGAATGGCAGACGCGGCAGCCTTAGGAGCTGTTGTCTCACGGCGTGCAGGTTCAAGTCCTGTCTCCCGCACCAATTAACAACAATACGTAAATCCATAGGTAAGTGAGGAACTGTGATGCAGGTTCAGGTAGAAGAGCTCAGCTCAGTAAAGCGCAAGGTAAGTGTTGAAGTTCCGGCAGAACGAGTTGATACCGAGATTGAAAAGGCCTACGCCGGTATTCAGAAAAAGGCGACTCTGGCCGGTTTTCGTAAAGGCAAGGCCCCGATGCAGATGATCAAAAAGCTTTACCGGAATGCGATGCAGGATGAAGTGATGCGCCGCCTGTACGAACAAACCCTTTTCCCGGTGCTTGACGAGCATAAGATTGAGCCGGTTGATGCGCCGATGATCGATGATATCGCACTGGTTGAAGAGGGAACTCCCTTTAAATACTCAGCCCTGATTGAAATTATGCCACAAATCCTGCTTGGAGAATACAAAGGCCTGCAGGTCAAAAAAGAGCGCTATAACGCGGATGAAAAAGCGGTTGAGGCGGAAATTGAGCGAATGCGTGAAAATATGGCTCAACTGGTGCCGATGGAAGAGGGGACTGTTGAGAAAGGGATGGTGCTGACGGTTGATTTCGCCCTCACTGTTCCCGATCATCCTGAAGAAGAGACTTCAGGCCAGGATGCATCTATTGAAGTCGGCACAGGACGTTTGCTTCCCGGTCTTGAAGAAGGGCTTATCGGCATGACTCCGGGCGAAACCAAAGAAATTACCGTCACTATGCCTGATGACGCTCCCAACAAGGAGGTTGCAGGCAAGCCGGCGGTGTTTACGATCACTCTCAAGGAAATGAAGAAAAAAGATCTGCCTGAACTGGATGATGATTTTGCACAACAGTTTGGTGACTTTGAGTCTTTGGCAGAGATGCGCACAAAACTGGCAGAGATGCGGGAACAGCACGAAC
>CAZOTC010000266.1:0-3977 GCA_964582605.1 uncultured Geobacter sp.
GCAAAGGCAGGCATATCAAACAGGATTATCTTCACGAAAAAGAACAGCACCAGATACTTGACACCCTGCAGTAGCAGATCGAGCGGCCTCCAGACCTTGAAGTTCCTCCCCATCAGGCGTGCCCCCACTTTGTGTACGGCCTCGGACAACGTGCCCACCGGACAGATCCAGGAACAGTAAGACTTCTTGGCCAGCAGGCTCATCAGCAGAATCGCCAGAAAGATCACCAGCGCTGCCGGATGCACCGGATGGATCTCACCGTTGACAATCCAGTGCTTCAGGCTGGTCAGGGCACCGATCGGCAGAAAGCCCTCAATACCGGCAGGTCGTGAAAAGAACGGCTGCGGATTGCCCTGCTCAGCCGCAACGATAAACAGACCAAAACGGATGCCGATGCCGATAATCCATAGCAGAAACAGCCATTGCACCAACAGGCGGACACGGGTAATGTTCCCGGCTGATATGCGTAACACGTTGATGCCTCCTTCGCTTTTTCCTCGCAACATACCGGAGTACCGATTGCACGACCTTGACCTGAGTCAATGAAATATGCATTGCAGGCATGGCATTATCACAAAACCGTCACGAATCGATCCGGCAGGTACATAGGAACAATGCTGTAAAAGCGGGCAAAGGAGACACGTATGTCGGTGCTGATAACCGCGCTCAAGCGCGAACATGAAACCTTGAAGAGTCAGGTGGCTGCCATCAAACAGGCCGGTGTGGTGTCTAAGGAAGGGTTTGCCGAATTGCAGCGTCTGCGTAATAATTTAAAAGCCCACCTCCAGCATGAAGATCGCGATCTGTATCCACGTCTTGCGGAAGCAGCACGCGACGACGGGAACCTGCAGATTCTGCTGAATCGTTTCCAGAGCGAAATGCAGGAGATCGCCGCAGACGCAGAACGCTTTTTCGAGCGCTACCCGACGCCGGTGCAGAGCGTAGCGTTGCCCGCGATATCGGCAGAATTTTCTCGCTGCTGGCTAACCGGATCATAACTGAGGAATCAGTCCTCTATCCCCGGATGGTGGAACTGGATCGCATCCGCTTCGGCACAGCCGTGCGAGGGTAGGGACTGGTACGCCTTCGTCGTCTCAATCTTCGCCGCCCTGCTATCATTCTTGGTCTGAAATCGAAATCAGAAGACAAGTGAGACAGGTTTTATTCTCTATCATGAGTTGACAGGTGTGAGTCAGTCTGGTGGCGCCAAAAGTTTTTTCAAGCTGTCCAGCATTTGAGTTCCTTCTTCAATAAGGTCAAAACCGTAGTTTGACAGACGCCATTTTGTGACCGTATAGCGCATTGAGCCGATAATAATGCGGATCAATTGTTTTTTAGGGATCAGGGTACAGATTTCACCATTCTCCTGCCCTTTTTCTACGGCACAGGACAATGCCTTTTCCAGCATAGTAAGCAACTGGTGCACTTCCTGGGCAAGGACACTATCATTCTGAAAGATACTTTCAGAAAAAATTACAGCCGTAACTGACGGGAATTCAGTAAAGTACCTGAAGTTGTTTTGAAACAGGTTTTCAATTTTTTGCAAAGCCGGAAGATCGGAGGTACAGGCAGATTCCATACAAATCTTTGCACGCGCCTGAAACATCCTTAAAATGCCGAGCAGTATGTCAGTTTTGCTTTCAAAGTGCCGATAAATTGCCCCGTCAGTTACTCCAAGCTTGTTACCCAAATTTTTAATGGTCAATTCCTGAATTGACTTTTCTGCAATCAGTTCAATCGCCGCGCTGATAATCTGTATCTGTCGTTCTGAATAATCCTGCATCTGGCTGCCCTCCATACCTTCTTTATGCATACGAACACCCCACAAAACAAGAAATTTCCTTATATCACAACATTAGACACAGTTAACCCCATAAGTTTTTTTTGATGAGACAAAAAAACTCTTGCCTTCATCCCACGCTTTGCAGTAGTTAGTAAGTAAGTGCTTACTTACGTGTATAAGGAGGTTGGGTATGAACGGATGGACACACCGAAAAGAGTATATCTTTCGGTCCACCAAGGGACTTGTAGCTCTGGCAATCGCCTTGATCGCTCTGATTACCGCCGTCTGGGGAACGTTATCCGGACCGATGGCAGAGTGGGGAGTCAGGGACATTACGATCCGTCTGCTCGGCATGGATATTCAGCCTGCGCAGCGTGAAGGGCGGATCATCATGCTCTATCATGTGATCGCCATGGCTGTTGTGGCCATTGAGACTTACATGATCACCTCTACCGTGAAGATGCGCAAAGAGGAACAGGCCAACATCAATGCCCTGATCACTATCGGCTACATACTGGCAATGTTCTTTGGGCTCGGCTTCGCCTACTTTGGCCACAACTACGCATTTCACGGGCTCTTTATCGTGGGGCAGTCCCTGATCTTCTACGCCGGTTGTCTGCTGGCAAAGGCGCTCTGGCCCTGGGATAAAAGCACCTATCTTGCCAAAGAATCTCCCTACGCAAAGACATCAAAGGGGCTTGATCTTGAACGCGCTGCCTTCTTCACCATGGCGGTTGCCACGCTCGGATCAGCAATATTTGGCGCTGTTACCGGCTCGTTCTGGGGTAATGGGCACCAGACCTTTCTGGCTGAAGACCTGATCCGTATTCCTCATAAAACCCCGCTTCAGCTTTCAATTATCGGACATCTGCACATCATGCTGACGCTGGTTGCAGTGGCAATCACCCTGCTGGTTGGTCGCTGGCTGGACTTTAAGGGGATCTGGCACAAGATTGCCATGCCGCTGATGATCTTCGGCACCATCACCATCACCCTGGGTGTCTGGACCGTTGTGCCTTACGAAAACCTTGCCCACACCATTATCTATGTTGGCGCTGTATTCACCATGCTGTCTGCATTAATGCTGGTCATCTTCGGCTGGAAAAAACTGATCAGCGACCGCCTGGCAGTACAGGGGATTACAAAAGCAAACGTATTCCAGGGGATTGCGGCGCTGATCCACGATCCGCTCAAATTCGGCCCGCTCTGGCAGATGGTCTTTATGAACTTCACCGTCAGTGGCGTCGGTATCTATATGGCCATCAAGCTGGACAAACTGTTCAGAATCTGGCCGGGACGTGAAGAGCGGATCACCCTGACCGGTCACTGGCACATCCTTGCTGCGCTCATAGCCACCATCATCCTGATGTACTACGCCGATATGTGCGGTCTGAAAGGCAAGGCCCGCCAATGGTTCGGATGGATTCTTATCATCGGCTCCGACATCGCCTTTGCTTCCATGACCATCTTCTCCTTCAAACGCAGCTTTTTCAGTGAGTACGACCAGCAGCCGCTGGTTGATCTGACCATGCTGCTGGCTGACTTCGGCCTTGGGGCGATCATGGTGATACTGGCGATGCTGCTGCTCTGGCGCATCTATGACTTTATGAATGAGAAAGGCGCCTGGACACAGGAAAACAGCGAGCTGGATCTGAACAGGATTGAAGCAAAGAAAGATGACCACGCTAAAACCGGGGAGGTGGTGTGATGAAAAGAATACCGATTATCTCACTCGTCGCTGTTGCGGTACTGGCAGGAGGCTTTTCTGGCAGAGCACGTGCTCAAGAAAACAAGATTGTGCCCACATTTGAAACAGGGGTTAATCCCGAGAGCTGGTCAACCATTGCCAAGGGTGACTTTCTTTCCGGCCAGCACAAGAAAAGAACCGCTGTCAATTACGATTACGAAATGATGGTAACGCCGGTTACCAATGCGCAGTTTGCAGACTACCTGAACAGTGCTCTGACAACAGGCACGATCAAGCTGAAAGAGAACAAGATAGTCGGGTTCTACCCCGGCGACACGTTCCGCAAATTCAAGCATGAATTCGAGATCAAGGCAGGCGACAAACTGTACATGCAGTTGGATGCACAAGGATTAGCCATTGAATCCCGTGAAGGGAAGTTTGTGCCAAGTAAAAGCTGGGAAAACCATCCCGTTGTACAGGTGACCTGGTATGGGGCAAAGGCCTACT
>CAZOTC010000267.1:0-3965 GCA_964582605.1 uncultured Geobacter sp.
CCTTCTCCTGCTGCATACCCAAAATGCAACGAGCACAAGAACCGGAATACGATTTCAGGGAGGTCACACGTGAGCAGGACTGTTAACGTTAATGACGCATTTGATGATATTCCTTTTTCTCCGTACCAGATTTCTGTTTGTCTGCTTTGTTTCTGTATCGTCTTTCTTGACGGCTTTGACCTGACGGTCATCGGGGTGGCCCTGCCCAAGATCGCCGAGCACCTGAACGCCAAGCCGAGTGAGTTGGGGCTGGCCTTAAGCGCCGGGCAACTGGGCCCCATGATCGGCGCGGTACTGCTGGGGATGCTGGCTGACCGGGTCGGACGCAAAAAGACCATGTTCTGCTCGGCCATTGTCTTTGGTTTTTTCACCTACATGACTACCCATATCACCAGCGTTGAAGAACTGGCAGCCTACCGTTTCCTGGCCGGCCTCGGCATGGGTGGCGCCATCCCCAACGCCCTGGCCTTCGGCAGTGAATACGCACCGGCCAGAATGCGCACCTCTCTTTCGCTCTACATGTGGGCAGGTATGCCCTGCGGCGCCATGATCGCAGGTTTTGCCTCCTCCTGGCTGCTGCCCCACTACGGCTGGCAGTCAGTCTTCACCGTGGGGGGAATTGCACCGATCATTATCGCACTATTCGTCCTGGTTCTGTTGCCTGACTCCCTGCACCACCTGGTCAGAACCGGAACAGCCGAGTCAATTGCCAAGGCCCGCGAAATACTGGCAAAGATCGACAAGTCATCACCAGTCACTGCGGATATTGAGCTGACCGTCGTCAGCCAGACCAAAGAGAAAGGCGGTTCCCTCAAATCTCTGTTCACCGAGAACCGGCTGGTCACGACCATCCTCTTGTGGGTGCTGTTCTACATGAGTTTCTATCTGCTCTGGATTCTTTTCTCCTGGGTACCCACCCTGCTCAAGAAGAGCGGTGCCACCGTACAACAGTACAGTATCGGCTTTGCCTTCATCCATCTGGGCTCCGTGGTGGCAATCCTCTGTATCGGCCGCTGCATGGACAAATTCAACAAACTGAACGTGGTAAAATATATTTTCCTGGCAGCCTTCTTTGCCATGCTGGCATTCGGTCACTTCGCATCAGGCTACCCCTTTGCCGTAGTCATCGTGGTTTCCGTACTGGCAGGACTGTTTGTGAATGGCGGCAATTCATCACTGATGGGGCTGGCATCGGCAGTTTATCCGGCAGAGATCAGGGCCACCGGCATCGGCTGGGCCTACGGCATCGGCAAGATCGGATCATTCCTTGCGCCGGCGGTGGGCGGATTTTATCTGGCCCGCAACTGGAGTGTGTTCGAGATCTGCGCCATCAACGGCAGCAGCGCCCTGATTATTGCGGTGGTTGTCGTCATTCTGCAGCGGCACATGCGATCAACTGCCCGCGGCGAGGTATAGCTCAGCCCCCACTTCAGGGGTCGATCATTTTTGAACACGACAAACCACACGACTACCTCACGCACGTACGTTCATTCTGCAGGGGCCGGCAAATACCGGCCCCGTTTTGTTAGCTGGTGCAGATACTACCGTGAGCTGCAGTGTACAAGACCCACCGTTACCAATTTGATATGCAGCTTATCAAAGCTGGAAGCAAAACACCCCATCACCCTAAAATTAAATAGCATTATCAGCTAGTTACTAAAGACAATCCAGTGTGGCACACTCGTTGCTAAAGTTGCCTGTAGCGCAGACGGCATGAAGACCATGACCCTACCGCTTTCAATGTACTGCAACGCTTTAGAACCGGCGGTTTGACTGCATACCTCAACGAAAGGAGAGGCAGACAATGATAAAATATCAGCGCAGAGAATGAGACTACACCTGTTTCCGGCCTGCCGGCGCCGAAAGCCTGCGGAAGTCGGATTGCAGGAACGGTATCTGCTGTGAGACGCCATCTGCATGGCACTATGCAGGAAAGAGAAGCAATCGACACGAATGGTTACAGAGCACCCGATTCAGGGATCATAATGCACAAAGGGGTAAGATCATGACGGAAGAACGCTACAATCGATGGCTCATTCTGGTAGCAGCAATAGTTATCAACATCTGTATCGGTACGCTCTACGCATGGAGCGTCTTCGCCATGCCGCTGGGCAAACTGTTCGGCTGGGCACCACCGGCACTGGCACTGGTTTTTACCATCAATCACGGTTTAAGTCCGGTGGCCATGATCGGTGGCGGCTATCTGCAGGATAAACTGGGATCAAAAACAACCATTATCGTCGGCGGTCTGATGTTTACCATCGGCCTGTTCCTGTCCGGCTACGTTTCAGAAGTAAGCATGCTGTATCTGACCTACAGCGCCCTGGCCGGTATCGGTGGTGGCGTGATCTATGCCGGCAACATCGGCAACACGGTCAAATTTTTCCCGGACAAGCGCGGACTGGCTGCCGGTCTCTGTGCAGCCGGCTACGGTTGCGGCGCCATGCTGGTGGCACCGATCGCCAGCGCCCTGATCATCAACTACGGCGTGCTCAACACCTTCCAGATCCTTGGCACCGCCTTCTTTATCATTATTTCCATCTGCATCATGTTCATCAAAAAGGCCCCGGCAGGCTACAAACCGGCAGGCTGGACTCCCCCGGTTACGGCAGCCACGGCAGCACAGCCGGCCGGCAATGACAGCAAATGGACCCAGATGATCAGTGAAGGGATCTGGTGGGTGGTCATGATCATGCTGTTCTGCGGCGCCATGTCAGGCCTGATGGTTCTGGCCCACGCCTCCCCCATCGGTCAGATCATGTTCAAACTGACCCCCATGAACGCAGCCTTCTTCGTCAGTATCATCACTCTGGCCAACGCCCTGGGCCGGGTCGGCTTCGGTGCCCTGTCCGACCGGATCGGCCGTTCCAACACCATCATGATCATGTACATCGTATCGGCCCTGTCCATGCTCAACCTGGCCTTTACCACCAGCGTGGCAGGCTTTGTCGCCTCGGGTGTCGGCTGCGGCGCGGTGTTCGGCGGCTTCATGGGCACCATGCCGACCATTATCAGCGACCGCTACGGCCTGAAGAATTTCGGCGTCAACTACGGCATCACCTTTATCGGCTTCAGCCTTGCCGCAATCTTCGGACCGCTGACCGCCGCCAAGGTACGGGTTGCCACCGGCAATTATGAGCAGGCGTTCTGGATCGCACTGGGCATCAACGTGGTAGGTTTTGTGTTCGCCTATATCTTCAGAACCATGGATGTGAAATCAAAGAAAGCAGCATAGAACGAACGTAATAAAAATCAACAGGCATAAAAAACTGTGTGAACTGATGCATGTCTGGGACGTGAAGCACGACAGACGCAACCAATCTGTTCCGGTGAAGCCAGTGAGGTAGAAATTATGAGTAAGAACATTGACGTAACGCAAGCCGGCGTTGAGGTAAAGAAGTCGGCCTGCTATTTTTGCCACCAGAACTGTGGTGTGCTGGCCTATGTAAAAGACGGCAAGGTGCTCAAGATCGAAGGAGACCCTGAATTTCCCACAAACCATGGCGGTTTGTGCTGCCGGGGCAATATCGCCCTGCAGCATCTTGATCATCCGGCGCGGATTAACTACCCCCTGAAGCGCGTCGGCAAGCGTGGTGAAGGGAAATGGGAACAGATCCCCTGGGACCAGGCCATGCAGGAGATCGGTTCCAAACTGCTCCAGATCCGCAGTGAGTTCGGTGCAGAAGCGGTGGCAACCGCCGGCGGCACCCAGCGTACCGACGACTGGTCAAGACGGCGCTTCATGAACCTGTTCGGCAGCCCGAACGGCTTCCATAACTCCCATCTCTGCTGGATCCCCACCTTTATGGTGGAAACGGCCATCTACGGCTGGTGTCCGTTTGAACTGGACATGGGCAGCAGCCGCTGCCTGATCCTGTGGGGTCAAAACCCCGGTGCCGCCGGTGACCAGAAAAAACAAAAAAAAAAAAAAAAAAAAAAAAAAAAAAAAAAAAAAAAAAAAAAAA
>CAZOTC010000268.1:0-3947 GCA_964582605.1 uncultured Geobacter sp.
TTATTGCCGTGCAGGTTTATTAAGGTCGGCCACCTGCCCCGACCCGGTGCAACCCGGGAGTTCGTTCCCCCGTCGAAACCTTTACGCCCCCAATTTTCAAAGATCCATATCTATTACTATACGCTATCGCGCTTTTATTTTGAACTCTTTTGAGTGTTCTCGCTTCAGATCTTTCTTCTTTAGGTCCTCCCGCTTGTCATGCAGCTTCTTGCCTTTGGCTACTCCCACTTCTACCTTGACCTTGCCGTCTTTAAAATAAAGTCTCAGTGGTACTGCAGTACAACCATCCTGGCGGATTCTGGCATGCAGCTTGTCGATTTCTTTCTTGTGCAGCAGTAGTTTGCGCTGGCGTTCCGGATCGTGATTCTGGCGGTTGCCAAAGTCGTACGGGGCAATGTGCAGGTTGTGTAACCAAGCTTCACCGTTGCGTACCAGTACAAAGGCATCGGTAAGGTTTGATTTGCCGGCCCGCAGGGATTTCACCTCTGTTCCTACCAGGACAATTCCGGCTTCCAGGCGCTCTTCAATATGGTATTCGTGGAAAGCACGTTTATTTGCGCAGATCAGTTTATCAGACATAGCTTGGTTACCTTAGCAGACCGGAGTTAAAAAGGGAATGGTGGAAACGTTGCAGGACCGCCACAATTCTGAATGTCTGGTAGATGCCTCTTCGGTTGACAAGCCGTTTCACGGAGACTATACAAAAACCTTCTTGCTGCGTTTTGTGTGCAAGACATCAGGCTGTTTGGAGGACTTGCGCCATGATCAAGGTTTACTATAATGCAAATGGCGTCATTTCAAGCCATCTGGTCAACGGAGATGAAATTGATCTGATTGAGTCAAAGCAGTTGATCTGGGTTGATATGTTGTCACCCAGTATGGCCGAGGTGAGTGAACTCGACAAAAAGCTGGGGCTTGACCTTCCCACACGTCAGGAGGCTGAAGAAATCGAGTTCTCTGCCCGCTACTGGGAAGACGAGTTTGGTATTACCATTAACACCTATTTCCTTGTAAAACTGGGGGCAACAGCCAGTAACGAATCGGTTTCCTTTACCCTTAAGGACAATTTTGTGGTCACCATCAGATTTATTGAATTGCCGGTATTTGGTGATTTTAACCGAAAACTGCTGCTTAATCCCAGTCACTATACGGATGGTGCCCGGGTTATGGGGGGAATTCTTGAGATGCGGATTGAGGACGATGCCGATACTCTGGAGGCGGTATCCCGTGAAATCGCCGGCATTGCTCGCCTTAACCCCAGCAACTTTGACGACACCAAAAAGTTTCTGTCCTATATGGCAGATTTTGAAGCCACCAATATCACCATCCGTGAAAATCTGACCGACAAACAACGGGTTCTGTCATCTTTGCTGAAAAGCGGCAAGATCCCCAGCGCCTTGAAGAGCGATTTCAGTATTATGATCAAGGATGTTAACTCCCTGATTACCACTGCAAATTTCAATTTTGAACGCCTTGACTACCTACAGAATCTGTTCCTTAACTTCATGAGTATCGAACAGAACAAGGTGATCAAGATATTTACCGTGATGTCGGTCATCTTTCTGCCGCCGACCCTGATTGCCAGCATTTACGGCATGAACTTCAAGCACCTGCCTGAACTTGAGTTGAGTTATGGCTATCCTCTGGCACTTTGTCTGATTATCATCTCAGCTGTTCTTCCGCTCTATGTCTTTAAACGTAAGGGCTGGCTGTAACCAGTTCAGCCGAGAATTAAAGGAACCGCAAGCATGGAAGCTTTTCAGATCTCCCTCGCCAATCTCTTTACTCCACAGGATACACGCAGCTTTGATGAGCGGCGCCAGCAGATTCTGGAGGCCTGCAAGCAGTTCATCACCCAGTCTCGCGAGGAAGTGCGCCAACGTCATGCAGTCGGTGCCAGTGGCACCGAGGTGGTTCATCAGCTTGCAGCGATTATGGATACCATGGTCTCAGCACTGTTCAACGGCATCCTGTCTGCAATGGCCAACGACAGGCAGAGCCTGGCAGGACATCTGACTCTGGTTGCCGTGGGAGGCTATGGTCGTGGTGAGCTGAACCCGTATTCAGATGTTGATATTATGTTTTTGCATGATGGTACTGTGCCGCCGGAAGCCGTTGAGGCCTTTGCCCAGAAACTGCTGTATGTGCTGTGGGACCTGCGTCTGGATGTGGGCTACTCGGTGCGTACTCCGGCAGATTGCGTTGAAATGGCCAGCCAGGATACCACGGTCAAGACCGCCCTGATTGACTGCCGTTTTCTGGCCGGGCATTACTCCCTTTACACAATACTGCGCAAGACGGTCTATTCCCAGATTCTTCCCAAGGCCAGCGATACCTTTATCAAGCAGAAGATTGCCGAGATGAAGCAGCGCAGGGATAAGTACGGCGCTACCATCTATCT
This sequence comes from uncultured Geobacter sp., assembly GCA_964582605.1. Classification (GTDB taxonomy): domain Bacteria; phylum Desulfobacterota; class Desulfuromonadia; order Geobacterales; family Pseudopelobacteraceae; genus Trichlorobacter. Next base: position 2,402 of record CAZOTC010000268.1, read on the forward strand.
GCTGGAACCGAACATCAAGGAAGGGGAGGGCGGGTTGCGGGACCTGCAGACCGCATTGTGGGTTGCCCAGGTTAAGTACAAATTTGATGAACCCCGGGAACTGGTGATCAAGGGGGTCCTCTCCGAGGCTGAGATGGAGGTATATCACTCTGCCCTGGACCATCTCTGGCGCATGCGAAACGAACTCCATTTCCATACCAAGCGTAAGTCGGATCAGATGAATTTTGACCTGCAGGTGCATCTGGCCGGATTTCTCGGCTACAAGGATCGTGGCAAGGTGCTTGCGGTGGAAGACTTCATGAGGGACTACTACCGACACGCTGCGCGGGTTGAGCATTTTGCCTCAACCCTTACCTCCCGCTGTATCTGGCGGGATGAAGGAGCCCTGAAGATTCTTGGCTACTTTGTCCGCCGTCCGGTGGGAAGCGGCTGCTTTGTCTTGAAGGGTGAGTTGATCATTCCTGATGAGACGGTGATTGATAAAAATCCGGCCATCCTGATGCGGATTTTTGAACTCGCTCAGAAGCACGGTGCCACCCTTAATATCAGAGTAAAATGGCTGATCCGCCGTTCTCTCTATCTGATAAATGACAAATTTCGTCGCAATCGTGAAGTCAATCAGTCATTTCTGAATATTCTGCGCTGCGAGAAGGGAATGGCTGACACTCTGAGACTGATGCACCACCTTGAGTTCCTCAACGAATATATCCCTGAATTCGAGCATATTTACTGCAAGGTGCAGCATGACCTCTACCATATCTATACAGTCGACATTCATACGCTTTTTGCCGTTGAGCAGATTGAGAAGATCCTGAATGGAGAGCTGAAGCAGGAACTGCCGCTACCGTGCGAGATCGCCCGCCAGATAGGCAAGCGAGAGTTGCTGATCCTGTCGGTTATGTTCCATGACATCGGTAAAGGTGAGGGAGGCGGCCATGCGGACAAAGGGGCCGACATGGTTCCCACCATAGCACGCCGGATGGGACTTTCCCGTGAAGATAGCGAGCGACTTGAATTTCTGGTGCGCAGCCATCTGATGTTTGCCCATATTGCCCAGCGCCGCGACCTGGCTGACGAACAGATGATCATGCAGTTTGCCCGTCAGATGGTCACCAGTGAAAACCTGAAAATGCTCTTCCTGTTGACCATTGCCGATGTTCGGGCTGTTGGCTCCGATGTCTGGACCACCTGGAAGGCGATGTTGTTTAATGAACTGTATGAAAAGGCGTTCAACATCCTTGAACGGGGTAATTTCATGCTGGAGGCCGGCACTGAGCGAGTTCGTACGGTACGCCGCACTGTACGGGAGATGGTGGAATACGACATTCCGGCCACCACCGCCAGGGAAGAGTTACGTGCCCTGCCTACCCGGTATCTGCTGTCAACGCCTCTGAAGACCATTGCCGATCATCTGCGTCTGCTGGTCCAGCTGAGTGAAAAAGATCTGGTTATGCAACTGCAGCATGAACAGGAAAGCGGTTTTTCAAGCTTTACCATCTGTACCTTTGACACCAACGCCCTGTTTGCCAAGATAACCGGTGTCATG
>CAZOTC010000269.1:0-3941 GCA_964582605.1 uncultured Geobacter sp.
GTAACCCTGTGCCGGTTCGAGTCCGGCTGCCCGCACCAACTAAGTACAACACAGATACTACTTACAAAATGACAAACAGCCTCCGGCTAAAAGGAGGCCGTTTGTGTAATAAACCGTCTAACTACTTTCCAAGTTTCGTTCTGATTGCTTCAACAACATGATACGCGTCATTTATGGCAGTATAGATCAGGTTTGGATGTTTTTCCTCCTGAATAGCCCCCTCACATATTTTCATATACGATGGCGAGATCGCACCACCCACAACATAGACGCCTTTACGGGTTGATTCAAACTCAGCAGACAGTAAAACCAGGCGATCCCCCTCTTTAGCAACCCGGCAGACTCCAGCTGTACACGAAATCGTCTGCACACCAAGTTTGTCAAAGATCGGGACCGGCCCCTGGGAGCCGATACAGGCAATCACATTCTGCATAGGAAAACTAAGGGCGTGATAAAGATCGATACCGTCAGTCTGTTTAAACTCGTTGATTCGGATCACGAGCCGATCAACCCCTTCGTCATCCACTTCGCCAATCCGGGGCGTTGCACCAGGCAACAGACGAATGTTGCCGCCGAGCAGAATTTCTTCACCAAGTCGCTGGGCAGTCTCCTTATTTACATCAAATTTTTCAGATTTATGTGCCCAATATACGGGTTGCGTATCATTTCGTTCCCGTTTTGTCTTTAAAATGGCAATGACCACATCTGCAGCTGTATTTCCTCCTCCGATCACCAAGGTCTTGACCCCCACATATTTGCTGGGATCGTCAACGTTCTTGGCAACCATCTTGGCATCTCCATAGACCGAAAGTTCACGGGGAATGCTGCTTCCAAAGGCGAGTACAACCTTCCTCCCCTTAAAGCGCCCCTTATCAGTCAATACCGTCAGATAGTCCCGTTCATCCTGAATATTTTCAAAAGCAACCTCGGTACAGATTGCAAGATTTTCATGCTGAATAAAATGTTGAATATACTGAAGATAACTTTCTACAGTCACCGGTTTGTCAGGCGGACGCAGTTCATCAACTAAAAATGGCTCAGGGGCATCCTTCGGCTTGGAGGCATAGACCAGCTTGCCTTGGGGATAGGAGTTTGCAATGCCCTGGAACGCAGCCTTTCCCGACTCCAACACGATATAGGTGAGGTTGTGTTTATGGCAGAGGTACGCCGTTGCAAGGCCGGCTGGGCCTCCTCCAATAATTATGACATCGTAGAGTTCAGATGACATGTTTTTATGCTCCTCCCGGTGGCATGATCCGTACAGCAGACGAACCGTTTGCAGGTATCAGTCGGTTAAAATAATCAATGGTTGCAAACTCTTCAGAGGGGACAGGCGAGCAGGCTGAGCTGTAATGGCTTATATAGAACAGATAACGGATGCCATAAGAACGGGCAGTCTGCAGATTAGTTTCACTATCTTCACCCAGCAGGGTGCGGTGTGGATCATATTTTACAAAACGTTGCAGTTCTCCCCAAAAGCAGTTGTCTTCTTTTGGCAACCCTACCTGGTGGGCAGACACCGCACCATCAAACCAGTGCCCGATTCTGGTCTTTTTCATCTTGATAGCTAGTGTTTTACTATGTGCGTTGGTTATAAGCCAAAGTTGCTTCCGATGCTGACGGCAGTATGCCAAAAACTCAACTACCCCGGGATGCACCGCTATCAGGTGTTCAACCTCAAGTTTCAGCAAAGGGATATCAAGTCCAAGGCGATCAGACCAGTAATCCAGATCAGTCCAGTTAAGCGTTCGCTCCTGCGAACGAAAAAGTGCATGCAGTTGCTCTTTGGCTACCTGCAATGATACCTTATGCTTGGCAGCCCAACGTTTGGGCACATGCTCCAACCAGAAGTGGTCGTCAAAATGTCGGTCAAGCAGTGTGCCGTCCATATCCAGCAGAACCGTGTCTATGTCACACCAATCTATAATCATAGCAACCTATATACACCTCTCGTCATAGAAAAAAAAGGGTGGACCCGAAGGCCCACCCTTTTAATTGTATTTTACCTGTTACCGGTTAGAAGTGAACTTCAAAGGTACCGTAGATATTGTGTGCTTCCTTGACCGGTGCCATCAGCATCAGGTCAGTTGGCTTAATATCGGTAATTTTCACAGGCTCACCTACCCAGTTGTTGCTGCCGGTGTAGTGGAAGTCATAGTACTGATAACCGATTTTGAAGAAGGTCTTGGCAAAGATGGATGAAACCGGCTTCAGATCAAGCTCCTGAATGATGTACGGCTCAAAGACCTGACCACGGGTACCGACCTTGCTGGTCCACATGTCGTCAGCAGCAGGTGCAAAGGTGATCCAATACTTTGAACCATAGTTGTACTCAAAACCGATCTTGGTCTTGCTGGGCAGGTCATACCGCAATCCTGCAAAGGCAGCGTAACCGGTTTGTGATTTGGGATTAAAGTCTTGAGCAAAGAATTGACCGGACAGCAAGCCCTGGAAGCCGGCATTGGCGGATACAGTTTTACGCGGGTAGGTAATGCTCAGACCACCATCAACAAAGAAGTTCAGGTCGCCAGGGCCAACCTGCTTGAGGGTTGACATGGCACCAAGACCAAACCAGTCGATAGCGCCGAGGTTTACTGAAGGAGCAGTGTTACCAAAGATGGTGTTGCTCATGACCGGGAAGTCAAAGATATCAAAACCGCGGTTCCACTGCATCCAGACCCGCAGCGGATCAGTATCAACCGGGATAATTGCCACACCCAGCATATCAGTATCTTTCAGACTGTTACCTACTTTACCCTGATAGCCGGAATCAAAACCGCGGCCATAGCAGACCTTGGCATAGAAGCCGGGCAGCATATCAATATCAGGGGCATAACCAATGGTCATACCGTCAAAGGCATAGTTGACCAGCAGGGCAGGAGTACCGCCGTTACCGGGACGCTCATTGTTGGACTTCAGGTTGGTAGGTGCACCATCAGTTGCCGGACGACGGCCAACTGAAAACCAGACCGGCTGATCCATGATGTTGCTCCAGGTTGCATAGGCACGGTCAACGTTCAGGTAGCTGCTGGAAGGAACATGGCCCAGTACGCCGTCAAATACGCCAACACGGTCAGCAAAGTTACCGTTTGCTGTTGCAGTATTGTCCTGTGAACCAAATACCTTGTACATGCCCAGTTTGACGTTGACGGTTACATCCTTGGTGGCCTTGGCCTTCAGATCAAGGGCAAACTTGTTTGTATAGAGCGTTTCATTCTTTGGCTTGTAAGCGTTAACAGTAGCAAGATAAGAAGTATTATATTTTGCAGGATCGCCGAGGAAACCTTGCATTGCCATCTGCATGGCAACGGCATTTACCAGATTTGCATCAACGCCAGCTTGACCAAGTTGCTGCAGCATTGCCGTCCATTGGGCGCCAAGATTTGGAGCACCTGGTATGGTGCCCGGCATTGCCATTACTTTCGGCATTACATACTGACTCAGGGTGTTAAGAACTGCTTTCTGCTGTGATGTCAATGTCATCATATTTGACATCTGCTGGAAAGCACCATTCACCTGGGCTGGAGTCATTTGTCCCTGCATGAAGGGGCCAAGAACTTGATTAAGAGCAGTCATAATCTGACCGGTGAAAGCACCGTACATTGCATTGGGCATGTACGTTCCCATGATGAGATTAAATTGGCTAGGTGAAAAAAGTGCGCCGGGCTTGGATTGAAGAGCAAACTTATCAAAGCCGTTTGGACCTGAGATACTAGCGGCGTTTGTGCCTGTTAAAAAATCGCCGACCATATTTTGCATTGTTCCTATTGCATCAGAGTAAGCAACAGTCTTGCCATGCAGGCTGTCGATACGGAACTGATAGCTGCCGCCGATCTGCAGCCACTTGCCCAGAGACTTGTCTTCAATCCGCTCAACCTGCCCCTTCAGGTCTTCCATCTGCTGGGACAGCTTGTCAATCTTGACCTGCAGATCTGCTTCTG
>CAZOTC010000270.1:0-3936 GCA_964582605.1 uncultured Geobacter sp.
TCAAAATTCAGGCAGCAGCCTTGATTCCTGCGCTGTCTTCAATATTGACCAGTGTCATTTCTTTATTGATCCGTTTCACCAGTCCGGTCAACACCTTGCCGGGTCCTATTTCTATACATCGAGTCACTCCCAGGTTAATCATGGCATGGACCGATTGCTCCCAGCGAACCGGTGCACAGACCTGAGAAACCAGCAGTTCACGTACACGGCCGGTATCCTGGTTCGGAGCTGCCTCAACATTGGTGATCACCGGAAGAGTCAGGGGATGTACCTCAACACCGTCCAGAACTTCCTTTAAACGGTCAGCAGCAGGTTGCATCAAGGCACAGTGGAACGGTGCGGAGACCGGTAACAGCATGGACTTGCGGAAACCTTTGGTCTTGGCAAGCTCGATCGCGCGGTTAACTGCAGTAGCATGACCGGCAATAACAATCTGCCCCGGAGAATTGAAGTTGGCCGGGGAAACGACCTCTCCCTGGGCCGTTTCTGCACAGATAGCGTTCAATTCATCAGCCTCGATCGAGAGCATGGCCGCCATGGCACCAACGCCGACCGGCACCGCTTCCTGCATGAAGGTGCCGCGGGAGCGGACCGTGCGAACCGCATCCGCAAGGGTAAGTGCACCACTGCATACCAAAGCGGAATATTCTCCCAGCGAATGGCCTGCCACAAAATCCGCCGTAAGCCCTGTTTCCTGCTGAACTGCACGCAATGCAGCAATACTGGCCGTCAGGATTGCCGGTTGAGTATTGAAGGTGAGCTTCAGATCTTCTTCAGGACCTTCAAAGCAAAGTTGTGAGAGTTTGAATCCCAAGGCATCATCAGCCTCTTCAAAAGTCTGTCGTGCAACAGGAAATGCTGCAGCCAAGTCCTTGCCCATACCGGCGTACTGGGAGCCTTGCCCAGGAAAAAGAAAAGAAGTTTTTGACATAATTACAGCCTCTTGTGAGATAATTTGAATGCTACCACTTTAATAATGCAGAGCCATAGGTAAAGCCGCCTCCAAAGGCATCAAGCAGCACCAGGTCACCTGCCGTGATTCTGCCTTCACGGTTTGCCTCATCCAAGGCGATCGGAATTGATGCTGCCGATGTGTTCCCATATTTGTGCAGATTGACAAAGATTCGGTCTTCAGGAATACCAACCCGCTTCCCGGTTGCTTCAATAATCCTGCGATTTGCCTGATGAGGAATCAGCAGCTGCAGATCAGCTGCCGAGCAGTGATTTGCTTCAAGCGCAGCAGAAGCAGCATCGCCCATGGCTCTCACAGCATGTTTGAAGACCTCATTGCCTTCCATGCGCAGAAAGTAGAGTCGTTCCTCAAAGGTCTTGCTTTCTGTTGCCGGATGTCTGGTGCCTACGCCGGGCTGGTAGAGCAGCGGCCAGTGAGTACCGTTACTGAAGATATGGGTTGAAAGAATCCCACGGTCACCCTCTGAAGCTTCGATCACTGCAGCGCCTGCCCCGTCACCGAACAGAATACAGGTGTTACGATCAGTAAAATCTACAATACGGGTCAACACTTCAGCGCCAATTACCAGAATTTTACGCGCCATGCCTGACTTGATATAGGCCTCAGCCATGGAAAGCCCATAGATAAAACCTGAGCAGGCAGCTGTCAGATCAAAGGCTGCCGCATTTTTGGCACCGATCTCATGTTGCACAATACAGGCAGTTGCAGGGAAAGGAAAATCCGGAGTTACCGTGCCAAGCAGGATGAAATCAAGGTCTTCTGGGGAGACAGCAGCCATTTCAAGAGCGTCGCGCGAGGCTTTTACCGCAAAGGTAGAGGTGTATTCTCCTTCTGCTGCAATACGGCGCTCCTTGATACCGGTACGCGTCGTTATCCACTCGTCATTGGTGTCAACCAGTTTTTCCAGCTCGTGGTTAGTGAGAATCTTGTCTGGAACTGCTGAACCTGTTCCTGTTATGCGAGCGCGCAACATGTGACCCCCAGCCGGAACTGAGGAACATCAGGTTCCGGTAATGTGAATAGCTACGTGGAAGGAAAAACGGATGTATCGTATTAGAATCCCTCAGATGCCGTTGCGTGGTATCAGGGCACTGTAGTTTTCAGAAAGTTTTTCTGCAATACGCTGGGTAACACCGCTGGTGGCATAGTCATGGGCGAACCGGATTGCATTTTTAATTGCTTTGGCATTTGATCCACCATGACAGATCATACCAACACCGTTAATACCAATCAGGGGTGCTCCGCCATATTCAGCATAATCAACGGTCTTTTTAAAACGGTTGAACGCGCCGCGGACAAACAGGTAGCCCATTTTTGCCACCATATCACCAATAATCTCCCGCTTTAACATGGTGCCGGCAGCTTCAGCAAGACCTTCCGACAGCTTGAGCACGACATTGCCTACAAAGCCGTCACAGACAACCACCTCAACAGTCCCCTTGAATATATCGCGGCCTTCAACATAGCCGGCATAGTTAAGGGATGTCTGACGCAAGATGGCATTGGTTTCACGGGTCAGTTCATTGCCTTTGGAGTCTTCTTCACCATTGGAAAGCAGACCGATACGAGGGTTGGGAATGCCCATGGCATGCTTTGCATAGACCTGTCCCATAATCGCAAACTGAACCAGGTGAGATGCCTTGCAGTCAACATTGCCCCCAACGTCAAGAACCAGAGTTTTGCCTTCAAGCGTAGGAAAAACCTGGGCTATTGCAGGTCGTTCTATGCCGCTGATCCGTTTAAGTACAAACATGCCTGCTGCCATGGTTGCCCCGGAATTCCCGGCGCTGACCGCAGCACAGGCGTGGCCGTCTTTTACCAGTTCAAAGGCCAGCCTTACCGATGAGTTCCGTTTTTTACGAACTGCATCAGAGGCTGAATCATGCATACCGACCACTTCACTTGCGTGGTGGATGGTAATGTCCAGAGCGGAGGCAGCATGACGATCCAGTTCCTGTCGGAGACGGCTTTCGTCTCCGACCAGAACAACCGGGATGCCGAACTGACGGGCAGCATCTACCGCCCCCTCGACCTCTACGGCCGGAGCATTATCGCCTCCCATGGCATCAACTGCAACTCTCATAGCCTGTAGAACAGCAGGCCTGATCAGGCCTGTTTCTCTGCCCCTGCTACTTCCTTACCCTTGTAGGTTCCGCAGGAAGGACAGGCACGGTGGGGCATTTTAGGTGATTTGCACTGAGGGCAGACAGACAGGCTGGGGGCAGTCAGAAAATCATGGGCCCGGCGCATGTTTTTACGTGATTTTGAGGTTTTCTTCTTGGGTACTGCCATGGCTGATACTCCTTTGTTGGTGGCTTTCAGATGCCACTGTTTATGAACGGACCTTAAAGTCCTTTAAAGCTGCAAATTTTGTTGGCCCGGACTCCTGAGCACAAGTACAGTCAACGACGTTGTGATCTGCTCCGCAAACAGGACACAATCCTTTGCAGGATTCCGAGCAGAGCGGTTTAAACGGAATTTCCAGGGCAACCTGTTCGGCAATCTCAGGTGCCAGATCGATTTCATCACCGCTGAAGCCGACGGTGATCAGGTCCCGATCTCCCAGTTCTATCTCGTCCTCATCCAGGCTATTACCGGAATCCTCACTGAATAAAATGGTAAAGCTTGATTGAACCATTTTGTCAAAGGAGCATAGGCATCGTGAGCAGTTCAGCTGAACCGGGACCTGCACAGTACCGTCTACACGATAATGGTCCTGTTCTCTCCCGGCAGTACATGAAGCATCGACTGGACCGGTAAAACGGCACTCACCTGCAGCAGCCATTTCAGCAAGTACAGGAAATGAGACTGCTGGCATGCTGAAGGAAAATTCCCGAACCGCTTCTTTGATATGTTCGGTTTTCACCTTCATGGGTCGCACCTCTTCATTGAACGAGGGTTAAGAAATGAGGTAATATAGTGAATGATGACAGTTTGTCAAGCACAATCAACCACTTTCACTG
>CAZOTC010000271.1:0-3930 GCA_964582605.1 uncultured Geobacter sp.
GGATGGGCTTTGTCACCATTGAAGACCTGACCGGCCAGATCGAGATCACGGTCTTTTCCGACATGTACGTACCGGCTGCCCCCCTCTTGAAATCGGATGACCCGCTGCTGTTTACCGGTAAACTGGAAAAGGGTGAAAAGGGCTGCAAACTGCTGGTGATGAAGCCCCAGGAAGGCAATGGCCGCAAGTTCCCCAACCAGGTCAGCGTCAACGGTGATATCAAGCTTTTGTCCGAGGCCCAGGAACAGCAGACCACCCGTGTTAGTCTGGCATTGCGCCTGCTGGAGCTGACTGCGGAACAGCTGACACCGATCAGGGAGCTGCTGGAAAAACACCCCGGCAACCTGCCGGTGCTGCTGCAGCTTGAGATCCCCAACCGAAGCCGCACGGTCATCAAACTGCCGGACCATCTGAAAGTGGCAGCCAGCGATGAATTTAGGGTAGCGGTAGAACGGTGTGTCGGGTATAATGCCGCAATTTTTGAATAACAGCCATTACAATGGCACGCGGAAAAGGCCGGATTTAGGCGGATAAAAGCACAGATAGAACAGAAGATACTTTAGATTTTATCCTGCTTCTTTATTTATAAGGTTTTACCATTTATATTTTTTCTTTAATCCGCGGCAACCCGCTCAATCCGCGTCATCCGCGTGCTATTAAAAGACTGAACCAGATCAGAATTGGAGATGCCGATGGCAGCTACTGTCTACATGGAGTTTGAAAAGCCGATTGCCGAGCTGGAAAAGAAGATCGAGGAGCTGCGGGCCCTGGGCGCCGGCGATCTGGCCACCGAGATTGATGCCCTTGAAAACAAGGTCGAAGAGAAGCGCCAGGAGATCTTCAACAACCTGACCCGCTGGCAGAAGGCCCAGGTGGCACGCCACATCAACCGTCCCTTTACCCTCGATTACATCCAGCACCTGTTTACTGATTTCAATGAGTTGCACGGCGACCGCAACTTCGGCGATGACCATGCCATCGTGGGTGGTCTGGCACGCTTTGACGGTCAGCCGGTGATGGTGGTGGGACACCAGAAAGGCCGCGACACCAAGGAGAAGGTCTTCCGCAACTTCGGCATGCCCAACCCGGAAGGGTACCGCAAGGCGTTGCGCCTGTTCCGGATGGCTGAGCAGTTCGGTCTGCCGATCATCACCTTTGTGGATACCCCCGGTGCCTACCCCGGTATCGGTGCTGAAGAGCGCGGCCAGGCCGAGGCGATTGCCCGCAACCTGCGTGAGATGGCAGAGTTGAAGGTGCCGGTGATTGTCTGCGTGACCGGCGAAGGCGGCTCCGGAGGCGCTCTGGCAATAGCCGTGGGCAACCGGGTATTGATGCTGGAACATTCCGTCTATGCGGTTATCTCTCCCGAAGGTTGTGCCGCCATCCTCTGGTCCGACGGCACCAAGGGGGCTCAGGCTGCCGAGGCGTTGAAACCGGCTGCTCAGGACATCATTGAGCTGGGCGTGATTGATGAGATCATCCATGAACCGGTGGGTGGCGCCCACCGAGACCATGAGGCCACGGCACAGGCCATGGGCTCTGCTATCCGTCAACACCTGGCTGAACTGAAAGAAATGACACCGGAGCAACTGGTGGAGGATCGCTATCAGAAGTTCCGCGCCATGACACGCATGGCTGAGTAGTCCGATTCCCGGACATGATCCTTATGCTGATATCTTTACAGGGGCGTTGAAACAACGCCCCTTTCGTGTTTACTGAAACTATGTACGCAAACAACCGGCTACTCAGATGGCTGCTGATCTGTATCGGCCTTGTCTCCACGGGACTGGGGGTAATCGGCATCTTTGTACCATTGCTGCCCACCACGCCGTTTCTGTTGCTGGCAGCAGCCTGCTTTGCCCGCAGTTCCGAACGGTTTCACACCTGGCTGATTGAGCATAGCCATCTGGGACCGATAATAAAAGGCTACCTGGATGGTTCAGGCATCCCGCTCAGGGCGAAACAGACTGCCATTACCCTGGTCTGGCTGACGATAGGTTCTTCCAGCCTGCTGCTGGTCAACATAATCTGGATACAAGGACTTTTGATACTGCTGGCACTTGCCATTACCTGTTACCTGTGGCGTCTGCCGGTTCGCAAGGAAACTGCATGAAAATGAAACTACTGAAGTTTATCGTACTGATCGGTGGCGGCGCACTGGCGGGCGGTGTTTTCGGCTGGATGTCCCAATGTGCCGGTGGCGGCACCTGAGTCATGATGAGTAACCCCTGGTCAGGGGCTCTCTACGGCGCAGTCATCGGGCTCTTTCTGGCGCTGATACCGGGTGAATCAAAACCGCAACATCCAGAGGATAAATCATGATCGAGCGTCTGCAAAAAATTATTTCCGCTGCCGGGATCACCTCCCGCCGCGCTGCTGAAGAGATGATCCTGGCCGGACGGGTTACGGTCAACGGTCAGGTGGTAACCGAGCTGGGCAGCAAGGCAGACCCGGCCAAAGACCTGATCGCCCTGGACGGACAGCCGGTCAAACCGGCAGAAACGTTCTATTATGTCCTGTTGCACAAGCCGGCCGGCTATGTCACCTCCCTCAAAGACCCCCAGGGGCGGCAACTGGTAACCGAACTGGTCAAGGATATCGGTGAGCGACTCTTTCCGGTGGGACGGTTGGACTACAACTCCGAAGGACTGCTGCTCTTAACCAACGACGGCGCCTGGGCCAATCGTCTGATGCATCCCCGCCACCAGGTAGATAAAGAGTACCATGTGCGGGTCAGGGGCAAGATCGACCCGCAGCAGATCAAAAAGCTGGCTGATGGCGTGGAGCTGGAAGACGGTCCCACCGGCGCCACAACGGTGCGTCTACTGAAAAACGACCAGAGCAATGACTGGCTCTCCGTTACCATCCGTGAAGGCCGCAACCGTCAGGTCCGGCGGATGTGCGCGGCAGTGGGGCTGTTTGTGGTACGGCTGCGCCGTATCCGCTACGGCAACCTGACCCTGGGAGGCCTGCAACCGGGAGAATATCGGCTCTTGAGCAAGCAGGAGGCACAGGCGCTGGATGCACCGCCGCCGGCCAAACAGCGGGAACAGCGAATGACAGCCCCTGCGAAATCATCCAAGACACCTCAACCACCAACGCCAACCAAGCGGCCGCCACGCAGAAAAATCATCGGCCAGTAAGCGAGGCTTCCCATGACCAAGCGCACACTGATCGCAGATCTCCTCAAACAACCTGAAGCAGGCGGCCAGCATACGATTGCCGGATGGGTCCGTTCCACACGGGCCTCCGGCGATGTGGCCTTCATTGTCCTGAACGACGGTTCAAATCTGGCCGGTATCCAACTGGTGCTTGAACGGGCTGCACTCAACAACTTTGAACAGTACAGCAAACTAGGCACCGGAACCGCCCTGCAGGCAAGCGGCGAACTGGTTCCCTCACCGGCTGCCGGGCAGCAGTTTGAGCTGCGTGTAACGGCATTGACGGTGGTAGGCAACGCCGACCCTGACTATCCACTGCAGAAGAAACGGCACAGTTTTGAATACCTGCGCAGCATCGCCCATCTGCGGCCCCGTTCCAATACCTTTGGCGCCGTATTCCGGCTGCGCTCAAGGCTGGCCCAGGCGATCCACCAGTTCTTCAGCGAGCGCAACTTCCTCTATGTCCACACCCCGATCATCACCGCCAGCGACTGCGAAGGGGCAGGCGAGCTGTTCCGGGTTACCACCCTGCCCCCCAATGGGGCGCCCCGTAATGAAGGGGGCAGCATTGACTTCACCCAGGACTTCTTTGCCCAGAAGACCGGACTGACCGTCAGCGGTCAGCTGGAGGGAGAACTGTTTGCCCAGGCCTTTGGCAATATCTACACCTTTGGCCCCACCTTCCGGGCAGAGAACTCCAATACCGCCCGCCATGCCTCGGAATTCTGGATGATCGAGCCGGAAATGGCCTTTTCTGATCTGGCAGATG
>CAZOTC010000272.1:0-3861 GCA_964582605.1 uncultured Geobacter sp.
TTTCTCGCGGTCAGTCATTGCTCGATATACTCCTCGTCTTTAGAAAATAGTCCCATTTGGGGGATCTGTGATGGCATCGGAAAGTTGATCGGGTACTCGCCGGTAAAGCAGGCGGTACAGAAGCTGTGTGTAAGGCCGGTGGCCTGAACCAGTCCTTCTTCAGACAGGTAGCCCAGCGAGTCGGCAGTGATATAACGCCTGATCTCATCAAGGGTGTGCGAAGATGAGATCAATTCCTTGCGGTTGGGGGTGTCGATCCCGTAGAAACAGGGGTAGCTGGTGGGTGGGGAAGAGATCCGCATATGCACCTCTTTCGCACCGGCGTTGCGTACCATCTTGACGATCTTGCGCGAAGTGGTGCCCCGCACGATGGAATCGTCAATCACTACTACCCGTTTGCCCTCCAAAATTTCACGCACCGGATTCAGCTTGATCTTGACCCCGAAGTGGCGGATCGACTGGGCCGGTTCAATAAAGGTACGCCCCACGTAATGGTTTCGGATCAGCCCCAGCTCAAAGGGGATACCGGCCTGCTCGGCATAACCCATGGCAGCCGGTACGCCGGAGTCCGGTACGGCAATCACCACATCGGCCTCCACCTGGTACTCTCGGGCCAGTTGACGTCCCAGTTCCTTACGCACCTGATAGACGTTTCTGCCGAAGATATTGGAATCAGGTCGGGCAAAGTAGACAAACTCAAAGATGCAGGGGGTCGGCTCGATCTTTTTGAACGGGAACAGCGACTGCATCTGTCCGTCTTTGGTAAAGATCAGCATCTCGCCCGGTTCCACTTCTCGCACAAAGGAAGCCTCAATCAGATCCAGGGCGCAGCTTTCCGAGGCAACCACCCAGGCATCCCCCAGTTTACCCAGACACAAGGGGCGGAAACCGTGGGGGTCGCGCACGGCAATCATGCGGGTCTCGGTCAGGAACAGCAGGCAGTAGGCCCCTTTGACCCGGTTCAGGGCATCACCGATCCGCTCGATCAGCGAATGGGTACGGGAGATCGCCAGCAGATGGATGATGATCTCGGTGTCCATGGTGGTCTGGAAGATGGAACCGTAGGCCTCCAGTTCTGCCTTGAGCAGATTGGCATTAACCAGATTGCCGTTGTGGGCCACCGCAATGGAGCCACGAGAGTAATCCACCATGATCGGTTGGACGTTCTTTTCCACCGAGGCACCGGCGGTTGAGTAGCGTACATGGCCTATTGCCGCCTTGCCCGGCAGTTTTTCAAACACCTTCTGGTTACCGAAGACATCGGCCACCAGTCCCATCCGTTTGTGGGCATGCAGTCCGCTGCCGTCTGAGGAGACAATACCGCAGCTCTCCTGGCCGCGGTGTTGCAGGGCATACAGCCCCAGATAGGTCAGGTTGGCGGCCTCCTGGTGACCGTAGATACCAAATACGCCGCATTCTTCTTCCGGGCGGTTAAGTTTCATAGCAGGTTTTTCCTCACAAAGTCGGCTGCATTTGTGTACAGGATCAGGCCGTCGCCGTCTTCCGGCAACTGCTCACGGGTCCAGCGGGGATGTTGGGTGTAGTGGACAAAGGCCTCGGGGTGCGGCATCAGGCCCATCAGGCGACCGGTGGGGTCACACAGGCCGGCAATGGCGTTGGTTGATCCGTTGGGGTTGGCCGGGAACTGCATGGTGGCCTCGCTGTAGTCGGCCTCGGAATATTTCAGTACTGCCAGGTGACCGGCCTCGATCCGCTCCAGGGTCTGGTCGGTATCGGTCAGGAACTTCCCCTCACCGTGGCGGATCGGCAGGTAGATTCCCTTTTCAATCCCTTTGGTGAAGACGCAGGGGGACTGGGGATCGGCCTTCAGGTAGCACCAGCGATCCTGGAACCGACCGGAATCGTTGTGACAGAGGGTCACGGTCTGGGTCAGAGTGTTTCCATCCAATGCAGGCAGCATCCCCATCTTGACCATCAGCTGGAAGCCGTTACAGACCCCCAGCACCAGCTTGCCGCTGTTGATGAAGCGGGTGAACTGCTCCACCAGCTTCTCGCCGCTGCCGGAGACACTGGCGTTCTTGAGCCGGTTGGCCTGAGCCTTGGCGCTGCCCAGGTCGTCGCCATCAAGGAAACCGCCGGTCAGGTTCAGGAAATGATAGTCGTCCAAGGTGACCTCGCCGGACAGAATCTCGGCAATATGGGCGATGCGGGCCTCGTCAAAGCCGCCCAGCCTGCAGGCGTGGGCCGCTTCAGTCTCACAGTTGGTGCCGTTGCCGGTTATTACAATTGCGCGTGTTTTAGTCATTATAGTTTATATTCCCGTAGGTTAGAGTTGTATCAAGCCGCAATAGCCATGACTTCAGCATAGGATGAGTTTCTGGGTATTGCCAGGTTATCTTCCCGTAACCCCTGTAGGTGAAACCGGATCGCCTCATACATGTTGGTCTCGGCATCATCCCGGCTTTTCCCTGTGGCTACACAGCCGGGCAGATCCGGGGAATAGGCTGAAAAATTGGAATCGGTCTCCTCAATTACTACAAGAAAGCGATACATGGCAGTTACTCCTGTTCTTTGAGCTGCGCCTGCTTCAATACGCTGTTTAGAGTGCCGGGAGCGAGCTCTTCTCCCGGATGACCCGCAAGGGTAACCCTTCCAGGTTTGGTCGGGTGCTTGTATTGTCGATGACTGCCTCTGGTGGCGACAAGATACCAACCATCATGTTCAAGTCGCTTAATGATATCACGGAGCTTGGGCGGCACCTCGACTACAGCTCCTTCAATGGCCGTTGCCAGGCCGCTTTGAGTTGGTCGAGGCTGCCCTGCAGCACGGTTTTGCCTTCCAGTCCGGCAATGGTGACGGTGTTGTTGTCTGATACCTTTCCGATCTGGCTGAAGACCGTACCGGCCATCGCCTCTTCAAAGGCAGACCACTGGGCCGGGTGCACCGTAACCAGCAGACGTGAAGCTGATTCAGAGAACAGCAGAACCTCGTCAGTGCGGTAGCGTGTGTCTCCCTCGTAGCGGACATTGGTCAGCTCTGCCTGACAACCGAAACCGCCGGAGAAGGCCGATTCCGCCAGAGCCACGGCCAGACCACCATCGGACAGGTCGTGACAGGATGCCACCAGACCGGACATGATCGCACCATGCAGCGCCTTGTAGCGTACCAGAGCCGAGGTTACATCAACCTTGGGCACCTTGTTGCCGGTATAGCCCTGCATGGCCAGATACTCGGAACCGCCCAGTTCATCTTTGGTGGCACCCAGCAGACAGATGATATCGCCAGGACGCTTGAAGTCCATGGTCACGGCATTGCGGATGTCCGGAATAGTGCCGATCACCGAGAACAGCAGAGTTGGGGGGATCGAGATCTTGGTGGAACCGTCGTAGAAGTCGTTCTTCATCGAGTCCTTGCCGGAGACCAGCGGCAGGTTGAGAGGTACGCAGTAATCCAGCAGCGCCTGGTTGGCACGTACCAACTGGGCCATCTTGTACGGGCCGTCCGGTGTCTTTTCAGACAGCACCGGATCGCACCAGCAGAAGTTGTCCAGACCTGCCCAGTGATCCGGGTTGCCGCCCACAGCCACATAGTTGCGCAGCGCTTCATCAAGGGCGTTGGCCGCCATATGGTAGGCATCGATATCCGAATAACGGGGGCAGATGCCGTGGGAGACCACCACCCCTTTGTATGAATCAAGGATCGGTCGCACCACGGCAGCATCGGAGGGGCCGTCGTTGGTAACGCCGGTAAACGGCTTGACCACCGAGCCACCCTGTACCTCGTGATCATAGCGGCGTACTACCGACTCCTTGGAGCAGATGTTCAGCTGTCCCAGCAGCCCCAGCAGGTCTGCGGTCCAGTCTTCCTTGTCCTGGGCCGGCGCCTCCGGGTTAACCGGCG
>CAZOTC010000273.1:0-3852 GCA_964582605.1 uncultured Geobacter sp.
CTTTTACATGAAGAAACTTCTTGACCGGTGGCGGATTGGTGATTAATGAAAGCCCCTGTGCCGTGGGGGGCACCCCGGAGATCGGGACTGCCAGCCGTCGTCCGTCAAGCCTCAAGTTGCCTGGGTTTTTAAATGCGCTCGAAAGCGAAAGCTCAGCAAAGGCGCCGGTTGACACCTGCATCAATGCCTTACCCTGCATTGACTTGGCAGGTGGCACGCCGCCGGTGGCATAGTTAACAGCCCAGATCAGTGACTGTCCGCCGAAGGTGCAAATATCCGTATTCGGCTTGAAGGTCGTGAAGAACACCGCGCCTGACGGTGAGGCCACAGGATCAGTGATCACCCGCTCTGAGTATGACGTACCAGATGCGGCATCAAGCGAGATTGACCAGCCTGATGATGTTGCACCAAGGGTTGCGGCCGGAGCAGTCGATGCATCACCGGACTGGTCGGTGAGCGCCGATGCGGTAACGGAATCGGTACAAAGCTGATCGAACTTGTTGTCTGCCACGCTGTTGGCAAGGTTGGAGTACGGCGTACGCGCGAACCTGGTGGTCGTGGAATAGCACGGTTCCTTAACACCGTAAATTTTCTGGGTTGTGCCGGTTGTCGCATCATCACTCTTGAAGAAGAACCGGCCTGTTCCGAAGTAGATCCAGAGCAGCTTGTTCTTACGGTCCTGCAGCTTGGTGACTGAGGTGGTGACCGGACCGATGCCGCTGATCAACGTGCTGGTGATCCATTTCTTTGTTGCTGTGGCGCTGGCTGGATCGCTGCTCTCCCTGGTGGAAAGGCGGATGACTCCCCCTTTGGTCCAGGTATTCGGGGTTACAGTGGTGTCCTTCTGCACATACCCGATATAGACGGCATCGTCGCTGTAATATCCAATTCCACTGGCATCACTACGATCAACATCAATCCAGCTGGTGGCCACCGAACCGGCAAAAGCATTCTGTACACCGGTATCGATGGTCGTAACCAATGTTCCAGTGGCTAAATCGACAATAAACAGCTTGAGATTCTGGTTTGATGTCCCTTTGAATTCATGTTTTACCGTGTCGATGGGGCCGGTGGGACCCGATGCGAAGACCGCATACCACTTGCCGTTCTTGCTGTTCAACGGTTTGCCGGATACATCCCTGGCAGCAATCCGCACGATCGCCGGGCCGGTGGTACTGAAGCCCAGACTGCCCAAAGCACCGGATGAAAGAGTTGCATCCGGGAACTCCCAGAGGTACTTCGGATTTGCCGGGTCGGTCACATCCAGAGCAAAGTAGGAAGAGTATCCACTGTCGGCAATCGGATTTTTCACACAATCGGTCGAACTGCTGCAGGTTGCGGAGCTGTTGGCGGATGCCCCGCCAATCCCCATCCCGCCAACCAGTACCGTCCGCCAGGTGCTACCGTCAAGTGCCTTATCACAGTCTGAGTAGTCGGATGTACAGCTGCCCGGCTTGCCGATACTGACATCAACGATGGATGGCGTACGATCCACATAGAACAGGTGGTTGTAGTTTGGGTCCGCCATATATTTCAGGTACGGCATGACATTCTTCGGGATAAAGGCCCACTCTTCCCGCCCCAGCTTATCGGCAGCAGTTGCCAAGGTGCCCGCTGCATTGTTGATCTGGGCCTTGCTGTACCGTTCGGGCAGCTCTTTCAGCACTCCCAGTTTGAATGCGTGCAGCATGCCGTCGTTACCGCCGACGAAGACCATGCCGCGGGTAGGGTAAGGGCTGGTTTTGATGAAATTTCCATAACTGCTGTCGTTATAGCCTGTAGGGCTTGGCAGATTGTACAGATTCAGTCTCGTATTCGCCACCAGCTTGGGGGTTGAGGAAACGATATCCCCCAGCTTCCACTCACGGGTACAGCCCTGCGCGTCAGTCAGCCCGCAACCGTTGATTGTCACTTTGCGTGATCGGGTACCGGTTTGATCAATGCCGTGAATATAGCTGATCAACCCAGTAGTGGCGGCAGTTCGGACCGCATCAGTGCCTGCCGGCATCTGCAGCAGGTTCCAGACATTCGGCCAGGTATTGAAGGACCCATCGGCGGCCAAGCTACTGAATTTCTGTGGCGTACTACCGCTGGTCGATCCGTAACCGGTGTAAATTGTTCTGGGATCTGTCGTCAGATTTCTCTCCCACAACATTCGCCCAGCTTTCCAGAGGCTGTTGACAAAATCAGGATTAACCGTATCGTCAGGTGCTGTGGGGTTATCGGCAGCGCCGTCCCCGTCGGCATCGGTAAACCTCTTGACAAGTGTCTGGTTCTGGGCAGGATCAAAATAGAATTGAGCCACTTTGTCCTGCCTCAGGTTCAACTTGTTGTCCTTGACCGTATCCTCGCGGATGGATGTTTTTTGCAGGGACGGATCTAAAAAATACCACATATTCTGAAGCTCGCCGATCCAGCTTCCTTCCGTCCCGTCATCAAAAGGTTTCTTGGGGTAGAATACGGCCTGCAGCAGGTTTGCACCGCTCCCTTCGCTATTGTTCAGGATCGAGGCCGCCGTGCCGGAGGCCACTCGGGCCAGGATTTCTTCTAGGGCCTTGCGCAGTTGCTCGTCCAGCTCCAGTGGGTTGCTCACCGGAAAATAGTTGTCCGGGTCACACTTGGTAATATCGCTGTTGGTGCAGTTTCGTGCCCACTCGTTACGCTGGTCCGGCTTATGGTTTCCGTTCATGTCGCGGAACCCGCCCCACTTGGCGGCGTACCAGAGCGGGCTCTTCAGGAAGCCCGCAGCGGCGGAACTGGAGACGGCAAAGGTCTTGTTCCAGGAGATCGGTAGGCTTGAAATCGGTCCGCTGCCGCTGTCCTTGTCCTTGGCCACCAGCCAGGTGCCGTCGGCGGTGGTACCGGAGATGACAAACCCCAGCAGCTGGCTGATGCCCCCGGCGGCGTAATCCGAGTTCACTCTGACATTCAGGCCGTCGATAGTGCCTCCGCAGGAACCGTAACCGGCGTCGGATGCCGCCTGGGTACAGAGTTCGTAGGTGGCGATAGCATCCATATCGTGGTCTGCCCCCTGCTCTACATCTTCAAAGTTGATTCGGAATTTTGCGTAGATCAGCTCGTTTGAGGTATTGTACTTCAGCGAATCAATATAGAAGTCCACCAGGCTGTTGGTGGGACAGAAGGCATCGTTGGGGCAGTTGGTGATGGTGTTATTGCCGCTGGCATCCGTAGACAGAGTACAGGTTTTACCTCCATTGCTGTAGTCCAGGCATTTCGGGATGCCATACACCGATTTTCCCAGAGGGGCAATACTGACCAGTCCGCAGGTTGTGCCGCTACAGGCCCGCACCTTGATACCGTCAAAGGGTGACGAGAGGGCCAACGCAAAGGTTGAAACCGGGCTGAATCCGGTCTTAGCCTGGAACTGGGTCTTACCGTAGTAAGCCAGGGCCGCCGCGTAATAGGATCCCTTCTTGGTTGGTTCCTCGGGGCAGATACCACGTACGTGGGACAGGTCGGTCACCGCCTTGGGCGAGCAGATGAAGTCGGTGCTGCCGTTGTTCTCACCCACAAACCAGCTCTTGCCGTGGATCCCTTCTGTTTCGCCGATGGTATAGAGCAGGTCGTTGAGCAAGGTCTTCCCACTGCTGGCTACCGTGCCGCCCAGGCCGAGCGTCGGTGTGGCGGAATCCTCGCTGAAACTGCTGTTGTCCGGTTTGGTGAAGTTACTGCCCGGCAGCTGGTCCGAGTCATAGCTGGTGTTCACATCGGACAAGAGCAGCAGGAACGGTTGGGAACAGTTGGGGAATATCTCGTACGGCTTGTAGTAGGTGGATCCCTTGTTATAGCCCCACTTGGGCTTTACCAGGCTCACCCCGGAATATGCCGGCG
>CAZOTC010000274.1:0-3840 GCA_964582605.1 uncultured Geobacter sp.
TGCCGGAAACCGGGGCATAGATATCACTGGCAGCCTTGACCGATTCAATGGCAGCCAAAACCTCTTCCTGCTTGACCTGCTTGCCTACAGCCGGTAGTTCTACAAAGGTTACATCCCCCAGCTCATGGGCTGCATGCTCACTGATCCCGCAAACGGCACTGTTGCCGTCAACTTTTACCCACTCATGCTCTTTGGTAAAATAGAACTCTGACATATACGCTATCCTCCAGATTGGAATTTATTATTTCTTCGGGCATTCACCGATCCGCTTGCCCTTGACCTTGACGGTCATGGTATGCCCCTGCGTTTTCAT
Source organism: uncultured Geobacter sp. (assembly GCA_964582605.1). GTDB lineage: Bacteria > Desulfobacterota > Desulfuromonadia > Geobacterales > Pseudopelobacteraceae > Trichlorobacter. Next base: position 314 of record CAZOTC010000274.1, read on the forward strand.
CTTCATGATTGAGTTGTAGGCATCAGCACTGAACGTTGTCTCACCGTTGAACGTACCGCTGTTCTGGCCGGTACATTTCATGGCCCAGGTGACTTTATTGCCGGCAACCTTGTAGTCGGTCAGGGTGCAGTTTTTTTCACGGGCGATCACCTTTTTGTGATCCTTGACGTCTTCCTTGCTGTAGCAGTGTTTGATGGTGGTGGCAGGAATTTTCATCGGCATGCCGGGCATTTCACTCTGGGAAGTAACTTCCCAATAACCGTCACGGATACTCTCGACAGCAAACACAGTTCCAGGAAACAGCAACAGTGCCCCGACAACAACAGATGCAATTCGTTTCATTACAGGTTCCTTTCTGATTTGAAAAAGGTTAACTACGGACTGATCCCTGATCATAGAACGGCAGACTACAAACCGTTGCCTCCATAATGGTACGATCCTGTTTGATGGTCAGTGGCGTGCCGATAGCCGTATGGGCGGCATCCACGTAACCCAGTCCGATACCGCAACCCAGCATGGGGGAGAAAACACCGCTGGTGACTTCGCCGATCTGGCGTTCTCCGCTGAAGATACCGAAACCGTGGCGGGGGGTGCGACGTGAGTTGACCTTGAAGGCTGCCTTAAGTCTTTTGAGCGGCCGGCCCTGTTGCTGTAACAGTGCATCCTTGCCTGTAAACCGCTTGTCCCATTTGACAAAGCCGGCCAGATCAGCTTCCAGCGGGGTGGTGGCCTGATCTATGTCGCTGCCGTACAGGGAGTACCCCACCTCCAGCCGCAGCACGTCCCGGGCTCCCAGCCCGGCCGGTTTCACCCGCGGATCAGCCAGCAATGTATCCCACAGCTCAACGACCTTTTCTGCCGGCAGGAAGATCTCGTAGCCCAGTTCACCGGTGTAGCCGGTACGACTGACAATGGCCGGGGCTCCCAGTACGGTTTGCTGTACAAATCTGAAATAGGGGATCTCTGCAACCCATCCGCCCAGCTGGTCCACCAGAACCTCGCGGGATTTGGGGCCCTGCAGATCAAGCTTGGCAGTGGCAGCGGTGACATCGGCAAATTCGCCGCCCGACAGGCGAGACTGGATGACCTTGAAGTCATTTGGAGCCGTGGCGGCGTTAACCACGATCATTACCTGATCAACAGCCGTCCGGAACACGATCAGATCATCAATGATCCCCCCTTGTTCATTAAGAAGGAAACCGTATTTGGAGCGGCCAACCGGAATGGCAACGACAGAAAAGGTAAACGCATCTTCAAGGCCGGAGCCAACCAGATCGCCCTTGAACAGAAATTCACCCATGTGGCAGATATCAAACAGGGCGGCCTGCTCACGGCACCAACGGTGTTCAGCAATGATCCCTTCATACTGGATCGGCATATCCCAGCCCCCGAAAGGGGCCATAAGCGCTCCCAGGGCGCGGTGCCGTGTATGAAGCAGTGTTTGCTGCAGCTGTTCTGTATGTTCAGCCATGGGCGTACTCCTGCTGATCTTATTTTTTCTTCTTTTTACCGCCGGCTTCCCCTGACAGCGCCTTAAGATCGCTTAAACGTACCTTCCAGCGCCCTTCTTCATGATCCAGCGTAAACTCACGGCTCTGATGTGCAGCAGAACCGGCCAGCCCCTCTATCCCGATCCGGGCAAATACCTTTGCAGTCGTGCGTTTTTCACTTATCAGGCGGAAGTCGTTCAGTTTCTGGTGGCAACAGGCAGGCCTGACACTGGTGCCGCGCAGCTGGTCAACAAAACGTTCACGACTCGTGCTGCTGCGGTGCGACAGTGTATCGTAGAGTTGCTCAAATTTGCCCTCACGCCAGAGATCAAGCGTGTCAGACAGGGCCTGTTCACGGGGATCGGTACGTTGGTCGGCAAATGCAGAACATGGTAACACGGTGAGCAGGAAACAGAAAAATAGCAACGTAAGGCGGGACATGAATGGTTGCCTCCACAAAAATATTTCCTATCGTAGTGTATACCGAACGGGGCGGCAATCAAAAATTTCCTGTTGATTGCACTTGCCAATCGGTGGTCTTGGGCTACAATGAAAGCCGGTAGCCCGCAAGCTGTAGAGGGAGTGTGTATGAGAAACTATAGTGAAACATTACAGCAGCTTCTTGATTTTGGTCTGGATATCTCACAGATCAAGGATATCGATTTTCTGCTGGAAAAAATTCTTTCTGAGGCCCGCCGTTTTACCGATTGCGATGCAGGTACAATCTATATTAAAGACGGTAACTGGCTGGCAGCCCGCTATTCTCAGAATGATACCATCAATGCCCGGCTTGCTCCGCATCGTAAATCGGTTTACTCCAATATTACCATCAGGGTAGACAATACCTCAATTGCCGGTTATGTAGCGGCAACCGCTACGCAACTTAATATTCCCGATGTCTATCAACTTGACCAGAGTCTGCCCTACTCATTCAATCATTCGTTTGACGACATGACCGGCTATCGCACCATCTCTCAGCTGGTGCTGCCGCTGACCAGCATGCGTGGGGAAACGGTAGGGGTGCTGCAACTGATTAATGCCAAAGACGCAGATGGAACGGTGACCGCCTTTGATCTTCAGGATGAAAGCGGTATTACCTATTTTGCCGTGACAGCAGCCAATGCCATTGAACGGGCCAAGATGACCCGCGAGATCATCCTGCGGATGAACCGTATGGCGGAGTTGAGGGACCCGAAAGAGACCGGCCCACATGTCAACCGGGTAGCTGCCTACTCGGTTGCATTGTATGAGGGCTGGGCTGCACGAAAGGGGCTTGAGCAGGATGAGATCGATCGGACCCGCGATATCCTGCGGATGGCAGCCATGCTGCACGATGTTGGTAAGGTCGCTATATCTGACAGTATTCTTAAAAAACCGGGACGTTTTACACCGGAAGAGTACGATATCATGAAACTGCACACGGTCTACGGAGCGCGACTCTTCCCTGACCTGTACTCGGAGCTGGATGAATCGGCAGCGGCTGTCGCCCTGAACCATCACGAGCGTTGGGACGGGAACGGCTATCCCGGTCATATCAGCCTTGCCACCTTGAAGCCGTTGCCCGGCTATGAGAAGGAAGATGGAGCTGCACGTGGTAAAAAGGGAGAGGAGATTCCCCTGTTCGGCCGAATTGTTGCTATTGCCGATGTGTATGATGCACTTTCAAATCGTCGTTGTTATAAGGAAGCCTGGGATCCTTCAGCTGTTTTGGATGAGTTGAAAAAAGATGCCGGTACGGTTTTTGATCCGGAGCTGATGGAGGTTTTTCTGGACAATATAGACGCCATCCGTCAGTTGGGAGCCCAATTCCCGGATGACCCTGATGCGCATGGGTAAATGCTGAGCTGCTTGAAGACCATGAAAGCCTGCCACCGATAACATACTGTGGCAGGCTTTTTTATTGTGCCCGGAAGAATGACCTATTTTGTCACGTTGCTGTGCTAGAGTGAAATCATGCATAGAATTGTTGTGGTAGATACCGAAACCACCGGTCTATCGACCAAAAACGGCGGACGGGTGATTGAGATCGGTGCGGTT
>CAZOTC010000275.1:0-3824 GCA_964582605.1 uncultured Geobacter sp.
TGGCGGTCCGCTTGCCGTTACGGGTCTGCAGCATGAACAGCTTGCCTTTTTCAATGGTAAACTCGATATCCTGCATATCCTTGTAATGCTTCTCAAGAATAGTTCTGATATCGGCCAGTTGATGATAGCATTCAGGCAGCACCTCTTCCATGGAAGGCAGGTCGCCCGGCTTTTTCTGATGTTTGTTGATCGGCTGCGGGGTGCGGATACCGGCCACCACGTCCTCGCCCTGGGCATTGACCAGGTACTCACCGTAGAAGTAGTTCTCGCCGGTGGAGGGGTCGCGGGTAAAGGCCACGCCGGTGGCGCAATCATCCCCCATGTTGCCGAACACCATGGACTGGACGTTGACGGCAGTACCCCAGTCAGCCGGGATGTTGTTCAGCTTGCGGTAGGTGATGGCGCGCTGGTTCATCCAGGATCCGAACACCGCACCGATGGCACCCCAGAGCTGCTGCTTGGGATCTTCCGGGAACTCCTGACCCAGCTCGGCCTTGATGGCGGCCTTGAACTTGGCTACCAGATCCTTCCAGTCGGCAGCGGTCAGGTCAGTGTCCAGATGGACATTTTTCTCTGCCTTTTTCAGTTCCAGCAGGTGTTCCAGGGCATGCTTGTCCATCCCCATCACCACGTCGGAGTACATCTGCACAAAACGGCGGTAGGCGTCATAGGCAAAACGCTCGTCTCCGGACTGGGCGATGATCCCCTGCACGGTGGTGTCGTTCAGGCCCAGGTTGAGGATGGTATCCATCATACCCGGCATGGAGGCGCGGGCACCGGAACGGACCGAGACCAGCAGCGGATTCCGGGCGTCGCCGAACACGCGGCCCATGATCTGCTCGACCTGCTTCAGGTGGGATTCGACTTCATCATTAAGGGAGGCCGGGTAGGTTTCTCCGTTGGCATAATAGTAGGTGCAGACCTCGGTGCTGATGGTGAAACCGGGTGGTACCGGCAGGCCGATGCTGGTCATCTCTGCCAGGTTGGCACCCTTGCCGCCCAGCAGGTTCTTCATGTCGGCGCGGCCCTCAGCCTTGCCATTCCCGAAAAAGTACACGTACTTCTCTGCCATTGCTGCCTCCTTTGATAATAGCGGGTTTTATTCCCCATGAAAATTTTTAATAACAGTAAAATCAATAGTTTATAAAATGTAGCGGAATTGGCTCGCTTTCTCAAGGTAATTTTACCAGAAAAAAACGAGGATGCATCTGCGTCCCCGTTTTTTTCTGTTCTGTCAGCAGGAGCAGTTTCACTTTCCACGCAGTATCCGTTTGTCTCCCATTCGCAACGTCAGTTTTTTGCTGTCGAAGTATTCCAGGAGAGGAATCATGAATTTACGGGAAAGGCCGGTCAGTTCACGAAATTCGGACGGTGTTATCTCACCCCGTGCCTTTAAATGGCAGAGCAACTTCCCTTCAATAGTTTGAACCACACTGCTGTCGTAATAGATGTCGCCTGATACCCTGACAACCCCACCTCCACGGCTCATCACGGCCAGATGATCCCGTACCTCTTTTTCATTACTACCAGTCAGTTCAGCCAGTTCCCTGATAGTGGGCGGCTCGGTTCCCCGTTCCGCCAGGAGTACGCTGATACGCCCGGCCAGACCCGAGACCTTGGCTTCGGCAGCTCTGACGACACCTTTAAGTCGCACCAGATCCCGTTCCAGCTGGAGCTTCTGTTCCTTCTCCAGTTCCGCCAGCAATGGAGCAAAGAAGCGCTGGTCGCTGCGTTTCGGCAGACGGGTCTTGAGCTCTTCTTTGCTGATTCCCTCTTTAAGCTGGTTGGCATCCAGATAACCGTTCAGTTCATCCAGCAGAAGTTGTTTGAGTGCTCCCACCGCTTCCCTGCATAAAAAAATACGTGGTTCACGGGTCATCTGCATGATAGCGGCAGAGGAGAGCAGCCCCTGCAGGGCAACCTCTGCCTGCTTACGCGGGATGCCTGAACGGAGTACGATCTCGTCAAAACTTACACCGGAAAGCAGGGCCTGGGTAACAATCAGACTGCAGGTCTTCTGATGCTCGGCCGCATCCAGTGATGCGAGCAGCTTGAGAGCCTCTTCTCCGCGCCTTCTCCGGGCCGGAGGAAATGGGTCAAGTACGACACCGCCGCCGATGGTGATTGACGGTGAAGTGGCTCTGATCAGATACGGATCACCGGAGACCAGCAGCAGCGGTTCTTCAAGCCGTAGTTGGGCATAGCCGCTGCTTCCGGGAGTCAGGACGTCGTGTTCAAGCAGAATGATCTGGGCGGTCACCTCGGAAGTTCCTGAATGAAACCGTACAATAGAGCGATGCTTGAGATCACGGGAAGCAGAGGCCAGATGATCCAGACGCACATCAACCCGGCGACTGGTACGGAAGATACCGGCCGGTACTACCACATCACCGCGGTGGGCCTGATCCAGATCGATCCCCTGCAGGTTGACCGCCAGCCGCTGTCCGGCCTGTCCCATGTCGGTTTTTACGCCATGGGCCTGAATCCCCCGCACCCGTCCCCGCTGTCCGGTCGGTAACAGTTCAAGCTCATCCCCCAGCCTGATTTCACCTGCCAACAGGGTGCCGGTGACAACGGTTCCAAAACCGGCCACCGTAAAGACCCGATCAACCGGTAGCCGGAAGGCGCCGTCCCGCTTCTTTTCCGCCGCGCTTTCAGCCATCCTTGCCAGCTCTGCCTTCAAATCGTCCAGACCTGCACCGGTTTTGGAGGAAACCGGGATAATCGGTGCTGTTTCCAGAAAGGTTCCAGCCACAAACTCCCGCACCTCTTCCTGTACCAGCGGCAACCAGTCCGGCTCCACCATGTCACACTTGGTCAGGGCCACCAGACCGGTATGCACTCCCAATAGACGCAGGATATCAAGATGCTCACGGGTCTGGGGCATGATACCCTCGTCTGCGGCGATGACCAGCATCACCAGGTCCATACCGGCAACCCCGGCCACCATGGCCCGGACGAACTTTTCATGGCCCGGTACATCCACCACGCCGAACTCGATCCCACCGGGCAGCTCAAGGTGGGCAAAACCCAGCTCAATGGTGATGCCACGGGCCTTCTCTTCCTTAAGCCGGTCGGTATCGGTTCCGGTCAGGGCCTTTACCAAAGAGGTCTTGCCGTGGTCAATATGACCGGCAGTGCCGAGGATCAGGTGTTTCATGGTTTGGTTCCATTCAGATATTCAGCCAGAATCAGGCGGCTGTGCTCGTCATCATGGCAGTAGACGCAGAGGTTTTCCCAGTTGCTGCCATCTGCCGGGTTGTTGTGGTGATTGCCGTCCCGGTGATGCACGGTCAGCAGCTGCAGATTTTCGCGCTCAAACTCGCGTCCACACTTGGCGCAGATCCAGCCGTGCAGTTTCAGGGATTGTTCGCGGTAAGCGGTATTGGTGGGCTTGCTATCGGTTTTAAGCCGATTAATCAGCTGTCCCAGCTCTTCAGCAGAAGGGAGTTTTTTCGGTTGCGGACGGCGCGGCGGCATGGTCAGGCTCCGCTGCGGGAGAAACGGTAGCCTACCCCCCGCACGGTCTGAAAATGGATCGGCCGGGATGGGTCCCGTTCAAAATATTTGCGCAGGCGCACCACGAAGTTATCAAGAGTACGTGTTTCGGCATCGGATGCATAGCCCCAGACCGATTCCAGCAGGTCACCTCGGGGAATCACCTGCCCTTCCCGCTGGAAGAACAGCGACAGCACTCGCACCTCCATCTCGGTCAGGTCAATCTCTCCCTGAGCGGTCTTGGCCCGGTAGGAGAGCAGAAATACCTCATTTACGCCAAACTGATAGCCTTCCTCCACCGGATCCGGCCGATACCAGGAGGAGCG
>CAZOTC010000276.1:0-3719 GCA_964582605.1 uncultured Geobacter sp.
GTTCTCAATCAAGGGTTTGGTTTCAACGTCCGATAGAGTGGTAAGCCCTTTATCGGAGAGTACAGATGGATAGAAAAGTATTGCGAGACGATCAGTGGGAGCGAATTGCTCCGTTATTGCCAGGAAAAGCTACTGATTGCGGTGTTACCGCCAAGGACAACCGCCGATTTATCGAGGGCGTCCTATGGATTGCCCGAACCGGTTCTCCCTGGCGTGATCTGCCGCCTGAATTTGGTCACTGGCATCGCGTGTATGTCCGATACAACCGTTGGTCTCACAAGGGCGTATGGCAACGGATTTTTGAAGCCGTTGCCGGTGACCCCGATCTGGAATATCTGATGGTTGACGGTAGCATAGTCAGAGTCCATCAGCATGGTGCGGCTCAAAAAAAGAGCAAGCAGACCAAGCACAAGGCAGATCTCGCGGTGGATTAAGCACTAAAATCCATGCTGCAGTTGATGCCCTCGGCAATCCGATCCGTCTCATGCTGACCGAGGGACAGACATCGGAGTACATGGCAGCAGATGCAATGATAGCCGGTTTTCTGGCTGACTATATCATTGCAGACAAAGGGTATGATTCTGATGCCTTTGTTCTGTCTATCACCAGTGCAGGTGCGCAGGCGGTTATTCCGCCACGAAGTAACCGCAAGAAAATGCGTTATTATGATGCCGAATTGTACAAAGAACGGAATCTTGTTGAGCGCTTCTTTCAGAAACTAAAAAACTACCGGCGAATTGCCACGAGATATGAACGCCTGGCCAGAAACTACACTGCAATGTTGACTCTGGTTTCAATCGTTATATGGCTGGCATGATTGAGAACGCACCCTAATGCTTTGCCCTGTTTATTTCACGGGGTCTTTGGGCTTTGCCGTAGCCCTGGGAGACTGCTTGCGTTCTTTGGGTTTCGATGGTGTTTTCGTTGTTTTTGCCGTTCTTTTGGGGGATGTTGCCGTTTTTTTCGGTGTGCCGGCCGAGGTCTTTCTGACTGCCTTATCTTGGGCGGTAAGCCTGGCAAGTTCAGCTAGATTGTTCAGCGCATCCTGATAGCCGGGTTTCAGCTGGAGTGCCGCCTCAAGCTCTGTCTTGGCGGAAGCAAGATCACCCTGCTGCATCAGCAGGTTGCCCAGGTTGTTGTGGGCTGCCGCAGAATGTGGGTTGTGTGCGAGGGCGGTGCGATATGCCTGGGTTGCCTTACTGAACTGCCCTGTCTTTTTGTAGGCTACCCCAAGGTTTATATGGGCAGGGGCAAAGTCGGACTGAACCTTCAGTGCCCGGCTGAAAAAGCTGATGGCCTTGGCAAATTCACCTGTTTCAAAGAAGAGTATGCCCAGGTCATTATAGTATGCCGCGTTGTCCGGCGCCATGATGGTGGCCTGTTGCAGCGCGGGCAGCGCCTCAGCGTATTTTTTCCGGTTGCGCAATACAATCCCGAGCCCATACAGGGCTTCGGCATAGTCGGGGTTAAACTGCAGAACAGCGCGGTACAGCTTTTCAGCCTCGTTGAGGCTGCCTGCATCCAGATGCTGGTCAGCCTGTTTGAGCAGTTGTTCCAGAGGATTTGTTGGGACAGCGGCCGGCTTAAGCCGGTTGATCTGGACTGCAAGTTCTTCGGTGGGGTAGTGCTGATAAGCCAGGGTAAATGCGCTTAAGGCCTCTGCCTGTTTGTTGAGTTGCAGGCAGGCCAGCCCTACCTGAGCAAAAACTGCGGCTAATGCCTGCTTTTCAGGTTTTATGGTCGCTTTGGCAAACCCGGTGAGCATGCTTTGGAGTATCTGCAGGGCTTCCGCAGGATGTCCTGTCCGGTTGCAGGCCATGGCCAACCCCATGCAGGCAGCGGCGTTGCCCGGATTAAGCTGCAGAGCCTCTGCATAGAGCCGGCCGGCATCGTTAAATTTGTGTTCATCAAGACAGCGTGCCGCATGTTGCAGCAGTTCTGCATACTGCTTCTCAGACGCTGTGAGTTTGCCTTTAACCGTGGTTTTTGTTTTTTTCGCCTCTGGCATCGTGGTACCTCTTTATGGGTTGCTGCACATCAATTGCAGAAAACGTGGCAGGCTGACGGTGTTGAAGTCGTACTCCGTAACAATATGGCGACGGGCGGCATGCCGAAGCTGTTGATACCGTGCCGGTCGTGCCAGGGCGTCAATTGCCAGCTCAGCAAGGGCATGATAGTCCCGGAAGGGGAATAACAGGCCGTTTTCACCGTCTTTCAGTATCTCCTGCACAGGTGGCGTTGCAGAGCCGATGACCAGGCAGCCGGCTGACATTGCCTCCATCATAGACCACGACAGCACGAAAGGATAGCTCAGATAGCAGTGAGCGCGCGACACCTGCAGAACCTTGAGATACTCCTGGTACGGTAGTGAACCGGTAAAATGCAGCCGCGAATGGTCAATACGGTCTGCCACTTCATCCAGATATCGCTGGCGATAACTCTGCCCCGGAGGCAGTTTTATGCCGTAGCTGACGCCATCTCCGCCCACAATGACGACATGGCAGTCCGGGCGGGCCTGCATGATCCTGGGCAGGGCGCGCATAAAGATGTGGTAGCCGCGATACGGTTCAAGATTGCGGTTGACAAAGGTCAGGACTTCATCACCGGCAGACAGCACGGTGCCGTCCTGCAGTGTCAGGGTAGCCGATGGATCGGGGGCCACCTGGGTGGTATCGATCCCGTCATGAAGTACCTGCAGACGGTTGCGATGGCCTTCGGGGAAGCAGCTGCGCTGCCACTTGGTAGGGCAGTAGCCGACATCACAGGATTCCAGCGCCAGTAACGGCACCGCGTTCATGGCGCGTACCCGGAACAGGTCGTCAAATGCAGCGGGAAACTCGGGGTCAAAGCCGACATCTGCTCCTCTGGGCCGGTAGTAGTATTCAAACAGTCCGATGATCCTGGCACCCGGAAAGATGTCTCGCAGGTAGAAGCCGTCTCCCCAGCCGGTATGTACAAGGATGATGTCGGGTTCGAACCCGCGCCGCTTGTGATCCAGCAGCACCTGCGTGATGGTCTGTCCGCGCCGTACTGCCGCCTCGAAAGTTTTTGCATAGCGGTGCACCGCATCGGACGGCTCCTGAGGGGGATGGTAGGTGATGAGCGGTATTCCCTCCAGTTGCGTGTTTTCCGCCATTTTCCCGGCATCTCCGGCCCCGGTTACCGAGACCCCGGGCATTTTCGACAGGGCCTGTGCCAATCTCAGAAATTGTCCCGGAAAACTGGGATGTATGCAAAGGACATCCAATGGAACCCTCCAGCCCTACGTATTCCAATTACAGACAACGCTCTTGTATCAGATGAAAACTCGCCAAAAAAAAGCCCGCACAAAGCGGGCTTTTCAGCACAATAAGGATCGGCTCAGGTGAGAGAAAACTTGATCATGTCAGCAGTCAGTTGACCGGCGGTCACACCGACGAGGGTAATAGAGTCCCCGAGACCGTAACGGATGTTGAGCCCGGTCGCCGTCTGCTCAACGCTTGAAACATACGGTATCAGGTTTTCAACGGAGGTTATTCCCGTTAAAAGGAAGGTCAACAGATCCTTACCGGGCGTAAAGTCATTCACGGTGTAATTGCCGGCACTAAAGGCAAAGACATCCTTGCCTGCGCCGCCTTGCAGGGTGTCTCTGCCTCCTCCGCCAATCAACGTATCGTTTCCGTCACCGCCAATCAGCATCTGATTGCGTGAATCACCGGCAAGATACGTCGCGTTTTCGT
>CAZOTC010000277.1:0-3668 GCA_964582605.1 uncultured Geobacter sp.
CTTGGGCGTCAGCTGGAACGGCAGGGACGGGTAGATGAGGCGATTACCCTCTATGAGGATGCGCTCACCAAGGAACAGGATAACCAGGAATACCGGACAACACTGGCTGCGGCACGATCGGGTGCCGCCTCTCGTCTTATGGAACAGGCGCGCAAGCGCCTCCAGGGAGGAACAGTGAGCTACGATCAGCTGCGCAGCGCCCAGACTGATCTGGAAAAGGCACTTAAGGCCGATCCCGGTAACAATGCTGTCAAGGCGCAGGCTGCCGGCGTCAAGGCTCAGATGGATGCCTTGTTGAAAAGGGCTGAAGAACTCTATGTTGCTTCAAACAAGGCTGCAGAAATTAAGGATTGGCCCGTTGCAGTCAATAAATTGCGTGAGATCCGTGGGTTTTATCCAGGCTATCTGGACCTGCTAATAAAGTTGCCTCAGACAGAAAATGCTGCAGTTGGCTACTACCTGAAGGAGGCTGAAAAACAGCGTGTTGATGACGACCTTGACGCCATGATTTCAAGCCTTGAACAGGCTTTGGCATTTCAGCCGGGCAATCAGCAAATCTCATCGCTTTTGAAAGATGCCAAGGTGCAAAATACGGCTGCTGCATGGTTTGGCAAGGCTGAACAGAATGCCAAGCAGCAGAAATGGCCAAAGGTTGCCGAGTATCTGCGTAAGGCCCAGGCCTTGCAGCCGGACCAGAACCTTCAGGTCAAGATCAATGATCTGAAAAACCTCGGCTCGCAGCGTATGCTGCAGCTGGGTATGCTGCAGCTGGGTAAGAAGCAGCTGTACAGTGCCTATCGGACTTTGCAGGCAGGCATCCAGTTTACCCCCGGCTTCATCAAGGATGGGGGGGGGGCTGATCTGCGCAGACAGCTTGTGACCGAGATGGCTTCCAAGTCTCTGGAGCTCGAGAATGCCGGGCTTGTGGGCAGTGCCTATTATTGGCTTGAACTGTCCGTCAGGCTTGGGGGGGCTGACCGGGAAAGCCAGCAGCGCCTTCAGACACTGAAGGATAAACTGCGGCAGCGAGTTGTCAAAAAGATTGCGGTCATGGATTTTACGCCGCCCACAAACAGCACGGATGCTGGTCGTCTGGTAACAGATAGTCTGCTTTCCTACATGACCAAAAATGCCAGTAGTGATGTCAAGATACTGGCCAGGGATGTTTTGGGGGCAATTATCAAGGAGATCGAGTTTGGACAGGCCGGTCTGTATGATATTGAAACCGCCAAAAAGACCGGAAAGCTGAAAGGTACTGATATTTTTATTTTCGGTAGCGTGTTGCAATACAATGTTGAAAAAAGTGCTGAAGAAGGCACCAAGATGGTCAATGTCGTGGTTGCCACCAAACAGGTTCCCAATCCGGCCTACCAAAACTGGCTCTTGAGGAATCCGTCGCCCAATGAACGGGAGATGGCCCTTGCACCACCAACACTGATGACGGAAGAGATTCGTGAAACCGTCAAGTACAAGGTTGGTACACACAGAAAAACCGCCAATGTAGCCCTCTCGTTTCGGGTTATTGATGTTGAGTCAGGCGAAGTGGTCATTACCACTACGATCAAGAGCCGTAAAGAGGCTGAAGACAAGTTTTCAGAAGGGGTAGATTTTGCCAATATCCCCTTTGATCCGATGGAACTGCCTCCTGATGCTGTTTTGCTTGAAAAAGCAGTTGATGAAGGGATTGCGGAGCTGGGACGCCTGGTCTTGACACGATTTCAGAATCGACAGGCCGCGTATCTGCAGGCGGCTGAACTGTTAACTAAAAAAGGTGGCGGAGATCAGGTGCTTGAACGCTATATGGATGCCATTGTTTCTGAAGAGGTGAAGCATGTCTCCAGCCAGATTTCGGTTCAGGCAAAGCACGGTATAGAGCAGTACCTTGAGGCGGTGGAAAAACCTTAGGTTGACTGCCTCTGGTGGAGCGTCCGAGTATGTTGTTTCTGCTAAACACCGAAAGATATCGTTTGCTGATCGGACAGTTATCGGCAGTCGTCATGCTGTTTCTGTTTGTAGTGGTCGTGCCCCCTGTCCTGGCATCTGACTATGCACTGAAGTCAAGGCTGGGTTGTGTGCCGTTTGTTGCAAGCAATATTGAGGCGATGGCATTTACTGAACATCTGACGACTGTTTTGCTGAATGAGCTTGAACGAACCGGTGCCTTTGAAGTAGCGGAGCGGAAGCGTCTTGAAGCCGCCATGGATCTGGAGGGAATCAGGTCGGATCTGTTGGGACAAGAGCAGCTGCAGCGGCTTGGGACACGGCTTGGGGTTGATTATCTGGTGAGCGGCAAAGTCAATAGCCAGCCGCAGGGGATGCTGATCGATGTAACCGTGCTTAACTTGCGGGGACAACGGGTGATTTTGACTGAGAAACTGCGGATCAATGAGTCGGATTTGACCCGTTCATTGCAGGAACTTTCTTCGCGCATTCGTGAAGCGGCCAAAGGGAACGTAGTTGCGCAATCAGGACCAGTCTCAGCTAAACCGCTAGCTTCAGCAACGGGTCTTGAGGCATCAGGTTCAACCAACGCAATCCGTTTGCGCTGGAGTCATCCGGAACCGTCACGGATCGTTGGCTATATGGTATTGCGTGGAGCCGGACCTCAAGGTCCTTTTAATACGGTCAGCACGGTTACTGTGCCAGCCTATGTTGATGATCAGTTGCGTCTGAACGAGACCTACTACTATCGTGTCGCGGCTGTCGGGCAGGGCGGGGTGACCAGTGAACCGAGTGCACCGGTACAAGGGGCTACCTCTGTTGCGCCTGCAGTGCCGATATTTATGAATGTGGAGCCGATACTGGGAGGTGCTGTTCTGAGTTGGCGTCAGCGTCCCGTCGCGGGTGGGGATGAGCGGATTCAGCCGAAAGGTGTTCGAATTTACCGTCGCAGTTCTGCGGAAAAAGAGTTGCTGCCGGTTGCCCGCGTGAGTGACGAAGCCCCCGTTTTCCGGGACCAGGGGCTTGCTGATGGTACTACCTATATCTATTCCATGACGGCTTTTAATCAAGCTGGTGCAGAAAGTGAACAATCGGTGCAGTTATCGGTTACTACACCTCCCGTAACGTCAGGGCTATCTGCAACAGCTGAAAAGGTGCGAAGGATTCCGCTTGTCTGGCAAGTCCATCCTTTTGCAGGGGTGAACGGTTACCGTATTCAGCGTGCTTCATCTAAAGAAGGACCGTATCAGGAGATTGCTGCGATTAACGATCGTTCGCAAAACAGCTATCCGGATACTGGTCTGACAGATAAAACGACCTACTGGTACCGGATCATAGCAACCAGCAAAGAGCATGGTACAGGGGGCGCTTCAGGAGCCGTTTCCGCAATGACGCGTGATGTTCCTCCGGCACCAGTCAAATTGACGGCAGGTCATGGGGAACCTCGTCGGGTAACGCTCAGTTGGGAGTCAAATGCAGCGCCTGATGATGAGATCAAAGGCTTTTATCTGTATCGCGGAGAGACCGGGCAGGAAAAGCGTGTCAGGATAGCTGAACTGTCAGCAGATAAACGTTCCTACCGGGATGCTGAAGAGCCGCTTAAGGATGCAGCATCGTATTCGTACATGATCGTTGCGTACAACGCAGGCGGAGCAGTCAGTCCCCAGAGTGCAGGGGCTACTGCTGTTACTAAAGCAGTGCCGAAAACACCACAGGGGGTAACGGCC
>CAZOTC010000278.1:0-3654 GCA_964582605.1 uncultured Geobacter sp.
CTGGGCCATGCCGATCACGCCGTTCATCGGGGTACGGATCTCATGGCTCATGGAGGCCAGGAACTGGCTTTTTGCCTGATTGGCGGCCTCGGCCGCGTCCCTGGCCTCAACAAGAGAGTGCTCAAGCTCTTTGCGCGCGGTGATGTCATGATGGGTTCCGGCCATCAGCAAAGGCCTGCCGTCTTCGGTCCAGGTTGTCACCCGACCGCGGTCATGCACCCAGACCCAGTGCCCCTTCCGGTGGCGCATGCGGCATTCATAGTCGTAGAACGAGGACCGTCCGCTGAAGTGTGCCTCCAGCAACTCTGCTGAATTTTGCAGGTCATCGGGGTGGGTGAACCGTTCCCAGGTCTTGATGGAAACCGGCTCCAGTTCGGCCAGAGTATAGCCGACGATCTCGGCCCAGCGTTCGTTGAATACGGTCTCTCCGGTCTGCACGTTCCACTCCCAGGTGCCTACATGGGTGCCGTCCAGGATGGCCTGCAGGCGGATCTTCTGGGTCTGCAGCTGTTCTTCGGCCTGCTTGCGGCCGGTGATGTCAAGCACGGTGCCGACCACTTTGCCGTTTTGCTGACGGGAGAGGTCTGCCCGTTCGAACATCCAGCACACCGTGCCGTTTCGCAGGATACGGTGTTCTACCTCGTACAGTCCACCGCTGCCTACCGCCTGCTGCCAGGCCGTCTGCAGGGCGGTGCGGTCATCGGGATGGACCAACTGCATGAACTGCGTAATATCCATCGCTGTCCCAGGCGCAATATCAAACAGCCGGTAGGTCTGATCCGACCAGGCCAGTCTGCCGCCAGCAAATTCAAATACCCAGTGCCCCATTGAGGCAACGGTTTCAGCCTCCCTGAGCTGGGCCAGAGCCTCCTGTTCGGCGGTATGGCTACGGATGATGCGGCGTGTTCCCAGAAAAGAAACCAGCAGTACCAGCAGCGCAATGACGGCTGATAGACCGGCCTGCCGGCGCCACGCGCCAAGATAGTGGGCCTCTGAAAAACCCACTTGGAAATAGAACGGGTGCGCATCCATCACTTGAAAGCTGGCCAGCCTCTTTTCGTTATCGGTGGTGGCGGTGTAGCTCAACTCACCGCTCAGCTGGCCGGCGGCGATCCGTTGACGGATCGGGTTGTTGGCCGGCAGGGGCTGGTTGAAATCGTTTTGGTTATAGAGAGGATAGCGGGCGATCAGCACGGTGGTGTCGCTGCGGCGTAACAGTGCTGTGCCGCCGGGCCCGGTGTCCACGGCTGCCAGCAGTCGGTCGATCGGTTCAAGATCGATAATGGCCGTCACAATTCCTTGAAACTGTCCCTGCGGATCGCGCAGGGCCCGAGCCTGGGCAAGCGCGCGCAGTCCGGCGGTCCGCGAGATGATGATGTCCGAAAACGCGGTCAGTGTCTGTGGATTGTTTTTGAGCTGCTGGAAGAAGGGTCGATCTGCAATGTTGACCGGCTTGGTGACGGAGAGGGAAGAAAAACGCAGGTCCCCTGCGGCATCAAAGACGTTGAGGGCCTGAATGCCGCTGAAGCTCTGCTGCAGCCCCTTCAGGCGTGTGCCGACTATCTGTTGCTGCTGTAAGGTCGGCGCCGGTCTGAATATTTGATGTTCTTTGGCGAGCGTGGAAAGGATGAATTCGGAAAACTGTAATACGCCGTCAATGCGGCTAAAGTCAGCCTCCAGCTGCAGGGTCAGCGCCTTGGTGAGGTTGCGGGTCTGCATGGTGGCCATTGCAACGGCATCGTGGTGTCGCTGCCAGATGGCGAATGCGATCAGCCCGATGATCGGCAGCAGGATGCAGAACAGCCAGAGGGCGATGCGCCCGTGCAGATGCCGGTCGGCAGTGCGGACCGGAGAGGCGAGTGGCTTCAACCTGCTGTTATTTGAGACTTCTTCGTCCATAGAGAGGCTTTTCTGCGTCCGGGTTGTATGCAGATGCTTCTACCCTTCAAATACCATATCTTCCGGTATTGTCAAGGTAGAGGCGTAAGGTGAACAGTTTTTTGCATGTGGTGATGGGCCGGCTGCTTGCAAAGCCGCCGGCATCAGGTATACAGAAGGCAGTGACAGCGTAACCGGCCTGCAACAGTGCTTTCAAGAGTACTGCGCACAGAGATGAAGGCGGTGACAAACCATGTCGACGAGATTTTTCCCCGTGCATATCCTTGCCGTACTGTGGTGCCTTTCCGCGTTTTTGGGCGGCTGCAGCCCGCAGCCGTCGGAGCGGCTGGTGATCGGTGTCTCCATACCGACCCAGCGCGAAGAGGGATGGGTACGCGGCGTCCGCTATCTGAGGGAGGAGGCGGCCAAACGCGGCTATGAGCTGAAGCTGCAGATATCGGACAATGATGCAACCCGGCAGCTGGCCCAGTGCGAGAACCTGATTGCCCAGGGGGTGCAGGTGCTGGTGGTGGCGCCCCATGATGCCTCGGCTGCCTCGGTGATTGTGGACAAGGCCCACCGGGCCGGAATCAAGGTCATCTCCTACGACCGGATGATCAAGGATGCCGCTGTTGATCTCTATCTCTCTTACGACAATGAGAAGGTGGGTGAGTTGCAGGGTGCCTACCTGACCCGCAAGGTGCCGAAGGGGAATTACATCGTGCTTTCCGGCGCCCCCACCGATAACAATGCGGCCCAGTTCAAGGCCGGTGCCATGAAGTTCATCAAGCCGCTGGCCGAGAAGGGAGAGATCAGGATCGTCATGGAGCAGGCGGTGAAAGATTGGCTGCCTGCCGAGGCGATGAAGCTGGTGGAAAACGCCCTGACCTCCAGCAAGAATAGTATTGATGCCATACTGGCCCCCAATGACGGCACTGCAGGCGGGGCCATAGCCGCCCTTGCCGCGCAGAAGCTGGACGGCAAGGTACCGGTGACCGGGCAGGATTCAGAGGCTTCTGCTGCACGCCGGATCATGGAGGGAAAGCAGAGCATGACGGTTTTCAAGGATGCGAGCCGTCTGGCTGAAGAGACGATCATTGCAGCCAGGAAACTGGCTGACGGGGCTGATCCGGGGGCCAACAGCACTGTTTTTAACGGCAGGTATCAGATCCCGGCCCGTCTGCTGACGCCGGTTGTGGTGGATCGGAACAACCTGGAAACGGTGCTGATTGAAAGTGGCTATCTGAAACGGTCGGACGTTGCGGCAGCGGGGAAATAGGGAGCGTACCGGTATGCGTGAACAGATCCTTGAGATGCGCGCTATTGTGAAAGAGTTTTCCGGCGTCAGGGCGCTGGACGGGGTTTCTTTTGCCGTGCAGGCAGGAGAAATCCATGCCCTGGTGGGGGAGAACGGGGCTGGCAAGTCAACCCTGATGAAGATTGTAAGCGGTGTCTACCCCCATGGCAGCTATCAGGGTGAGCTGCTTGTTGATGGCAGCGAGTGCCGTTTCAAGGGGATCAAGGCCAGCGAGGCGGCCGGTGTTGCCATTATCCATCAGGAGCTTGCCCTGGTGAACCAGCTTTCTGTTGCCGAGAATATCATGCTTGGCCAGGAGATAGCCTCTGTTGGCGTGCTTGATCAGGATCGTTCCCTGCAGGAGGCCGCACGGGTACTGAAACTGGTGGGACTGGATCTCCCGCCTGCAACAGAGGTGCGTGACCTGGGGGTGGGGCAGCAGCAGTTGGTGGCCATTGCCAAGGCGTTGCAGAAGCAGG